>NZ_JBQCCF010000068.1:0-97276 GCF_051962475.1 Dyella sp. | reverse complement strand
CGGCGCGCCCAAGCGCCGCGAGATCGGCCATGGCCGCCTCGCCAAGCGCGGTGTGCAGGCGGTCAAGCCCTCGATCGAGGAATTCCCGTACGTGCTGCGCGTGGTCTCGGAGATCACCGAGTCCAACGGTTCGTCCTCGATGGCCTCGGTGTGCGGTTCCTCGCTGGCCATGATGGACGCCGGCGTGCCGCTGAAGGCACCGGTGGCCGGCATCGCCATGGGCCTGGTCAAGGAGGGCAGCGACTTCGTGGTGCTGTCGGACATCCTGGGCGACGAGGACCACCTCGGCGACATGGACTTCAAGGTGGCCGGTAGCGCCGATGGCATCTCCGCGCTGCAGATGGACATCAAGATCGACGGCATCACCGAAGAGATCATGAAGGTGGCGCTGGAGCAGGCCAAGCGTGGCCGCCTGCACATCCTGGGCGAGATGGCCAAGGTGATCAGCACGCCGCGTTCGGAGATGAGCGAGTACGCCCCGCGCCTGCTCACCATCAAGATCCACCCGGACAAGATCCGCGAGGTCATCGGCAAGGGCGGCGCCACCATCCGCTCGATCACCGAAGAGACCGGCACGACGATCGACATCAGCGATGACGGCACGGTGATCATCGCCTCGGTCAACCGCCTGGCGGCCGACGAGGCCAAGAAGCGCATCGAGCAGATCGTCTCCGACGTCGAGCCGGGCCGCATCTACGAGGGCAAGGTCGCCAAGCTGATGGACTTCGGCGCGTTCGTCACGATCATGCCGGGCAAGGATGGTCTGGTGCACGTGTCGCAGATCTCCTCCGAGCGCGTCGAGAAGGTGTCCGACAAGCTCAAGGAAGGCGACATCGTGAAGGTGAAGGTGCTCGAGGTGGACAAGCAGGGCCGTATCCGCCTGTCGATGAAGGCCGTCACCGAAGACGAGGCCGCTGGCGCCTGAGTCAACGACTCGCGCTGAACGCATCGAAGGCCCGGCGGCGACGCCGGGCCTTCTTCGTTTTATCGCCACATCCATTTGCTACGATGCCTTGGATAAAGCATCCGGAGGCAGACATGGCCGATCAGGCGAGCGATTTCATCAGGCAGTCCCAAGCCATGGCCCAACAGTCCTGGGAGCAGTGGATGCGCTATCTGCAGCAGGCCTCCACTCAGCCGACCGCGCCGTTCGGCGGCATGGGCACCGGGTTTGTGCCCGTGGCTCCCGCGTTCGGCATGGGAGCCGCTCCGGGCGTGCCGATGAACGATGTGCTCGAGCGCAGCCTCGCCGGTATCAAGGGTTACCTCGACTGGATGCAGCGCGCCGCCAGCAGCCAGGCCGATCCGCTGGGCAGCGACTGGCAGGCCCAGATGCAGCAAATGTTCGGCAACGCCAGCCAACCCTTTGCGCAGGCATTCAGTGGCATCGACAGCACGGCCGCGCAGGGTTTCGTGCAGCAGTGGCAGGCGTGGCTGGCGGCGGCCGGGCAGGGCGGTCTGGGTAGTGCCGACTGGCACCGGCCGCAGCACATGCCGGCCTTTGGCCTGCAGCGCGAGCAGCAGGAAAAGCAGCAGACGCTGATCGCCGCGATGCTCGACAGCGCCGAGCAGCAGCGCCGGTACCAGGCGCTGATCCTGCGTGCCAACGCGCAGGGTCTGGAACGCCTGCAGAACAAGCTGGCCGACCATGCCGAGCCCGGTCGGCAGATCGAATCGCTGAAGGCGCTGTACGACCTGTGGATCGATTCGGCCGAGGAGGCCTACGCGGAGATCGCGCTGAGTGACGAGTTCCGCGAAGTCTACGGAGCCATGGTCAACGCGCAGATGCTAGAACGCCAGCTGATGCAGCAGCAGCTGGAAGAACTGTGCCGGCAGCTCGGCCTGCCCACGCGCAGCGAGGTCGACAGCCTGGGCAAGCGTCTGCAGGAGCTGCGGCGCGAGCAGCGGGCCGCCAGCGGCGGCAGCACGGCGAGCGAACTGGCTGCCCTGCGCGCCGAGCTGGCCGCCTTGAAGAAGCAGCTTGCTGCCGTCGGCGCATCTGCCGGCGCGGCGCCGCCACCCGCGGCGAACGGCAACAAGCCGGCCGCGCGAAAGAGCGCGAAGAAGGCAGCGGCGAAGAAATCGACGGCGAAGACATCGTCCACCAGCAAGGTGGCGCCCGCGCCGCGCCGGAGGGCGCCGGCGAAGGCTGTGAAAGCGGCGGGCCGCCGGACGAAGGCGGTCGCGTCTGCAGCCAGCAAGGCCGCTAAGCCCGTTCGCCCCGGCATCCCGGCGCCGCGTCGCGCCAAGCGCAAGTAAGGAATGGCCATGTACACACCGCTGCGCATCGACCCGGCCCAGGCGCTGGCCGAGATCAATCGCTTCCAGCACAAGCTGGCCGCCGGCATGCAGAACCTGCCGAAACTCGGCGAGCCGGAGTACGCCAACACACCGCGCGAGCTGGTCTACAGCGAAGACAAGCTCAAAGTGTGGCACTTCACCGGCAGCCGTCCGACCGCGAAGACGCCGGTGCTGATCGTCTATGCACTGGTCAACACGGTGTGGATGACCGACCTGCAGCCCGACCGCTCGCTGGTGCGCAACCTGCTCGAGGAGGGCGAGGACGTCTACCTGATCGACTGGGGCTACCCCGACGGCGCCGATCGCTGGCTCACGCTGGACGACTACCTCAACGGCTACCTCGATCGCTGCGTCGATGCCGTGCGCCATCGCCACGGACTCGACGCGATCAACCTGCTGGGCATCTGCCAGGGTGGCGCGTTCTCGCTGTGCTACACGGCGATGCACCCTGACAAGGTGAAGAATCTCATCACCATGGTCACCCCGGTGGATTTCCACACGCCGGACAACATGCTCTCGCACTGGGTGCAGAACCTCGACGTCGACCGCTTCGTCGACGTGATGGGCAACATCCCGGCCGGGCTGATGAACTGGGTCTACCTCACGCTCAAGCCGCTGCGGCTCAACCAGCAGAAATACGTGGGCCTGGTCGACATCCTCGACAACCCGGCCGAGCTGGAGAACTTCCTGCGCATGGAGAAGTGGATCTTCGATTCGCCCGACCAAGCCGGTGAAGCGTTCCGCCAGTTCATCAAGGACTTCTACCAGGGCAACAAGCTGGTCAAGCACTCGCTGGAGATCGGCGGGCGTCCGGTCGACCTGGGCCTGATCCAGCAGCCGGTGCTCAACATCTACGCCGAGCAGGATCACCTGGTGCCGCCGGACGCCTCGCGCGCGCTGCGCCAGCACATCGGCACGCGCGACTACACCGAGGTGGCGTTCAAGGGCGGCCACATCGGCATTTACGTTTCCGGACGGGCTCAGCGCGAGGTGCCGCCGGCCATCCACCAGTGGCTGCGCGCGCGCGGCTGATCGAGCAGGGAATCGGACCATGACCGAAGGCAAGCGCCTGCAGCGCTCCCGTACTCATCGCACCATCGCTGGCGTGTGCGGCGGCATCGCAGAGTACTACGGCTGGGACCCCACGCTGGTGCGCGTGGCGTGGATCGTGCTGACCCTGCTCGGCGGCTCCGGCATACTGCTGTACTTGGTGATGTGGCTGGTGATGCCCGACGCGGCCTAAGCCTCACGCTTGCATGCCGCCTCCTTGGGTCTGCCGGTGCCACCGGCGGGCCATCCTCTGTTGAAGTGTGAAGAATTCCGATGGATTACGACCGTTACGACCGCGTCCGTGCCGTGCAATGGCAGGGCGATCAGCTGCGACTGCTCGACCAGCGCCTGCTCCCGCGCGAAGAGCGCTGGATGGATTGCCGTCGGGCCGCCGACGTCACCCAGGCCATCCGCGACCTGGTGGTGCGCGGCGCGCCGGCGATCGGCATCGCTGCCGCCTGGGGCGTGGTGCTTGCAGCACAGCAGGGCGAGCCGCTGGACTCGGCGCTGGCCATGCTGCGTGCGGCACGGCCGACGGCGGTCAACCTGATGTGGGCGCTGGATCGCATGAAGCAACGCATCGCCGCCGGCGCCGATGCCGCTGCGCTGGCGGTCGAAGCCCAGGCCATCCAGGACGAAGACCTCGCCGCCAACCGCCACATGGGTGAGCTCGGTGCCTCGCTGATCGCGCCGGGCTCGGGCGTGCTGACCCATTGCAATACCGGCTCGCTGGCTACTGCCGGGTTCGGCACGGCGCTGGGCGTGATCCGCGCCGGTGTCGCCAGCGGGCGCATCAATCACGTCTATGCCGGCGAGACGCGGCCGTGGCAGCAGGGCGCGCGATTGACCATGTACGAGCTGGTGCGCGACGGCATTCCGGCCAAGCTGATCGCGGATTCGGCCGCCGCGCACCTGATGAAATCCGGTGTGATTCAATGGGTGATCGTGGGCGCCGACCGCATCGCGGCCAACGGCGATACCGCCAACAAGATCGGTACCTACCAGCTCGCCATCGCCGCGCGCCATCATGGCGTGAAGTTCATGGTCGCGGCGCCGTCCTCGACCGTGGACATGGCCACACCCAACGGCGAGGCGATCGAGATCGAGTTGCGTGATGCCACCGAACTGCTCTCCACCGCTGGTCAGCGCACCGTGGTCGATGGTGCCGAAGCCTGGAACCCAGTGTTCGACGTGACGCCGGCGGAGCTGATCGACGCCATCGTTACCGAGCGCGGCGTGATCGAGCGGCCCAACGCGGCCGTGATGCAGGCGGTCTTCGGCGGGTGAGGCTGCCGCGCGACATCACGCTGTTCGCCATCGGCGGCGTGCTCGGCCTGATCATCGATGCGGCCGTGGTGCAGGCCCTGGTGGGCGTGGAGCAGTGGAACGCGTACCTCGCCCGCGTGGTGTCGTTCCTGTTGGCCGCCACGTTCACCTGGTGGTGGAATCGCCGGCACACCTTCGCGGGACGTTCCAGTGGCCGCCGCGCGCATGCCGAATGGCTGCATTGGCTGGCGCTGATGAGCGCCGGGGCGGTGGTCAACTACGGCGTGTACGTGCTGTGCCTGCAGCTGTTTCCTACCCTGCACCGGTGGCCGGCAGTCGCCGCAGCGGCCGGTTCGGCGGTGGCTGCGCTGGTCAATTTTTCAGCAGCGCGCGCGGTGCTTTTTCGCCACCCCAAGACACCGCGCTAAGTGGCTGATTAAAAAGCACTAAATACTGTCGCGCAAAGCGCTTTCGTGGTACACTCCGCGGGTTGATTTTCGGGTCGCTTGCGCACGCGCCTGAGGCGCTGGCGATGCGGCCTTTTTTCGTTCACTGGGAAGCCGATTGATGGCAGAACTCGCCAAAGAAGTCATCCGCGTCAACATCGAAGACGAGATGCGCCAGAGCTACCTCGACTACGCCATGAGCGTGATCGTGGGACGCGCCCTCCCGGACGTGCGCGACGGCCTCAAGCCGGTCCATCGCCGCGTGCTATTCGCGATGAACGAACTGGGCAACGCCTGGAACAAGCCCTACAAGAAGTCGGCCCGCGTGGTCGGTGACGTTATCGGTAAGTACCACCCGCACGGCGACGCGTCGGTCTACGACGCCATCGTGCGCATGGCGCAGCCGTTCTCGCTGCGCTACATGCTGGTCGACGGCCAGGGCAACTTCGGCTCGGTCGACGGCGACAACGCGGCGGCCATGCGATACACCGAGGTGCGCATGTCGCGCCTCACCCACGAGTTGCTGGCGGATATCGACAAGGAAACCGTCGACTTCGGCCCGAACTACGACGAGAGCGAGCACGAGCCGCTGGTGCTGCCCACCCGCGTGCCGGCGCTGCTGGTCAACGGTTCGGCCGGCATCGCGGTGGGCATGGCCACCAATATTCCGCCGCATAACCTCACCGAGGTCATCGGCGCGACGATCGCGCTGATCGACGATCCCTCGCTGGGCATCGATGAGCTGATGACCTACATCCCGGGGCCGGATTTCCCGACCCACGGCATCATCAACGGCTCGGCCGGCATCGTCGAGGCGTATCGCACGGGCCGTGGTCGCATCCTGGTGCGCGCCAAGGCCGAGATCGAAACCGAGTCCAACGGCCGCGAGACGATCATTGTCCACGAGCTGCCGTACCAGGTGAACAAGGCGCGGCTGATCGAGAAGATCGCCGAGCTGGTGAAGGAAAAGAAGCTCGAGGGCATCAGCGAACTGCGCGACGAGTCCGACAAGGACGGTATGCGCGTGGTGATCGAGATCCGTCGTGACGCGATGGCCGACGTGGTGCTCAACAACCTGTTCCAGCAGACCCAGCTGCAGGTCACCTTCGGCATCAACATGGTCGCGCTGTCCGATGGCCAGCCGAAGTTGCTGAACCTCAAGGACATCCTCGAGGCCTTCATTCGCCACCGCCGCGAGGTGGTCACCCGCCGCACCATCTTCGAGCTGCGCAAGGCACGTGCCCGCGCGCACATCCTGGAAGGCCTCACGGTCGCTCTCGCCAACATCGACGAGATGATCGAGCTGATCCGCACCTCGGCCTCGCCGGCCGAAGCGCGCGAGCGCATGGTGGCGCGCAAGTGGGAGCCGGGCATGGTCGGGGCGTTGCTGTCCGCCGCCGGTGCCGATGCCTCGCGACCGGAAGACATGGATCCGCGTGACGGCTTCAAGCCGGACGGCTATCAGTTGTCCGACGTGCAGGCGCAGGAAATTCTCGCCATGCGCCTGCACCGCCTGACCGGGCTGGAGCAGGAAAAGCTCAGCGACGAGTACCGCCAGATCCTCGAGACCATCCGCGGCCTGATCGAGATCCTGGAAAACCCCGAGGTGCTGCTGAAGGTCATCCGCGAAGAGCTGGAAGCGATCAAGGCGGAGTTCGGCGACGCGCGTCGCACCGAGATCCAGGCCTCGCAGGAAGATCTCAACGTGCTCGACCTGATCGCCCCGGAAGACGTGGTGGTCACGCTCTCGCACACTGGCTACATCAAGCGCCAGCCGGCCAGCACCTACCGTGCGCAGCGCCGCGGCGGCAAGGGTCGCTCGGCCTCGGCGCTGAAGGACGAGGACGTCGTCGAGCAGCTGTGGGTGGTGAACACCCACGACACGCTGCTGACCTTCTCCAGCACCGGTCGCGTCTACTGGCTCAAGGTGTACCAGATGCCCGAGGCCGGTCCGGCCGCGCGTGGCAAGCCGATCGTCAACCTGCTGCCGCTGGCCGAGGGCGAGAAGGTGCAGGCGGTGCTGCCGGTACGCGATTACGCCGAGGACCGCTTCGTGTTCTTCGCCACCAAGAGCGGCACGGTGAAGAAGACCCCGCTGACCGAGTTTGCCTTCCAGCTGCAGAAGGGCAAGCAGGCGATCAACCTGGTCGAGGGCGACGCACTGGTCAACGTCGCGCTCACCGATGGCAACAGCGACGTGCTGCTGTTCGCTTCCAACGGAAAGGTGAACCGCTTCGACGAGAACACCGTGCGCTCGATGGGACGTACCGCCACCGGCGTACGCGGCATGCGCCTGGCGGACGACGCCGAAGTGGTGTCGATGATCGTGGCATCCGAGGGCGACGTGCTCACCGCCACTGCGCGTGGCTATGGCAAGCGTACCGCGCTGGACGAGTTCCCGAAGAAGGGCCGCGGCACCCAGGGCGTGATCGGCATCCAGTGCTCCGAGCGCAACGGCCCGCTGGTCGCCGCGGTGCAGGTCACCGAGGCGCACGAGCTGATGCTGATCTCCAACCAGGGCACCTTGGTGCGCACCCGCGTCGCCGAGGTCTCCCAGCTCAGCCGCAATACCCAGGGCGTCACCCTGATCAAGCTGCCGGCCGACGAGGCTCTGGTCAGCGTGGTGCGGCTGGAGGCCGAGGAGGACAACGGCGAAGAGGCCGAGGCGCTGATGCCTGAGGGCCAGCCGCCGCAGCCGCCGCAGGCCGATGCCGGCACGGCGCAGGCCGGCGACGACGTCTGATTCGGCCAGTCGACGGACCACGAAAGACCCCGGCCCAGGCCGGGGTTTTTCTTTTTCAGGGGTGCGGCCGCTTCGTCGCCAGGTGCAGCATCGGACTCACCGCTCAGACGGGGGCAAGGACGAGTATCAGCCGCCAATGGCGGCCAGTACCGCTTCGGCGCCGGTGACGCGAAATTCGCCCGGTGCCTCGATCGCCAGCCATTTCACCAAGCCGTCATCGGCGTACAGCGCAAAACGTCGCGCGCGCAGGCCCAGACCGTAGGCGCTGCCGTCCAGCTCCAGTCCCAGCGCGCGGGTGAACTCGGCGTTGCCGTCGGCGAGCATCTTCAGCCCGGGCGGGACGGACTGGGCTTTCGCCCACGCCTGCATGACGAAGGCGTCATTGACCGAGAGGCAATAGACCTCGATGCCACGCTCGCGGAATGCGTCGAACGCGGCCACGTAGCCAGGCAGGTGACGCTCCGAGCAGGTGGGCGTGAAGGCGCCGGGAACGGCGAACATCACCACCTTGCGCCCGGCAAACAGCGCGCCGGTGGTGGTGTTCTCCTTTTCGCCGTCGTCGATCACGGCGAGGGGGAGGTCGGGCAGGGTCTGGCCGGTCTGGATGGTCATGGGGTTTCCAGCTGAAGAGGGGGCAACCGAGGGATGCTAAACCGCACCGGGTTGCGCTGTCGCCTTGAATCGCGGCCAGTTGCACCTACTTGACAGGCAAGCGGCGTGTGCGCCGTAACCCTTTGAAGGAGTCCGTCATGAGCAACCGCAACCCGATGCAGTGGAATGCCAGCCGCATGTTCCCGGAAGAGGTCCGCCAGGCCTTCGACCGTTTCTTCCAGGCCGAGGACGGCGATGCGTCCAACGTGGTCACCAGCCAGTGGGCGCCTCGCGTGGACATCCGCGAGGACGAGCAGCGGTTTGTGATCCTGGCCGATATCCCGGGCGTGGATCCGGCGCAGATCGAAGTGAGCATGGAGAAGGGCATCCTGACCATCAAGGGCGAGCGCCAAGCGCCGAACGGCGACAACGGCAAGTACACCCGGGTGGAGCGGGCGCACGGCCTGTTCCATCGCCGCTTCACGCTGCCGGACAGCGCCGATGCCGAGGGCATTACCGCCAAGGGCAAGTTCGGCGTGCTGGAGATCGTGATCCCGAAGAAGCCGCTGGCCACGCCGCGCCGCATCACCATCAACGCGGCCGAGTAAGCTTGCACGATTCGATCCGCGGCGGCCCTGCCCGCCGCGGGTCCTGCGCCATCCGTCGCCGGGGAGAGGTGAGTGGAGTTCAAAGATTATTACGACATCCTGGGCGTGAAGCCCGATGCCAGCGAGGCGGAGATCAAGGCCGCCTATCGCAAGCTGGCGCGGCAATACCATCCGGACAAGAACAAGGAAGCCGGTGCCGAGGACAAGTTCAAGGCCGTCAACGAGGCCAACGAGGTGCTGCGCGACAAGGAAAAGCGCCGCGCCTACGACCAGGTGCGCGCCGGCGGTTACCGCGGCGGTGAGCAGTTCCGCCCACCCCCCGGCTTCGGCCAGGGCTTCGATTTCGGCGATGGCGCCGGCGAGGGCGACTTCAGCGATTTCTTCGAGAGTCTGTTCGGTCGCGGCGCGGGCGGCGGTCATCGCGGGCAGCCGCGGGCACGGCGCGGACGTGACGTGCAGGCACAGGTGCAGATTGATCTGCAGACCGCCTTCGATGGCGGTCGTACGCGCGTCGCGCTGCACGACAGCCACGGCAACGAGCGCGTGCTGGAGGTGAAGATCCCGGCCGGCATCCAGCCGGGGCAGGTGATTCGGCTCTCCGGTCAGGGCCACGCTGGCGCTGCCGGCGGTCCCAGTGGCGATCTGCTGCTGGAGGTGGCGATCCGCGACGACGCCCGCTTCAAGCTCGACGGGCGCAACGTGCTGCACGTGCTGCCGATCGCCCCCTGGGAGGCGGCGCTGGGCGCCACGGTGCCGGTGCCGACGCTGGCCGGTACGGTGGATCTGCGCATCCCCGCCGGGGCGCAGTCGGGCAAGAAGCTGCGGCTCAAGGGGCGTGGCATGCCGGGTACGCCGCCGGGCGACCAGCTGGTGGAACTGTCGATCCGCACGCCGCCGGCCGAGGACGACAAGCAGCGCAAGGCCTACGAGGCGCTGCACAAACATTTCGCGGACTACAACCCGCGCGGCTGAGCCCTTGGTTTGTCCGCTTGCTGCAAACGAAAACGGCGCCCGCGGGCGCCGTTTTCGTTTGTTCTGATGCCTGGCGATTCAGGTCGGCAGCAGCTCGGCCAGCGTGGCGACCAGCTCCTCTTCCTTGATCGGCTTGGTGACGTAGGCCTTGGCGCCCTGGCGCATGCCCCAGACCTTGTCGGTCTCCTGGTCCTTGGTGGTCACCAGCACCACCGGGATGTGCGCGGTGGTGGGATCCTTGCTGATCGTGCGGGTGGCCTGAAACCCGTTGAGGTTAGGCATCACCACGTCCATCAGGATCAGGTCCGGGAGCTCGCGCTTGGCCGCCTCGACGCCTGCGGCGCCATCCTCGGCGGTCAGCGCCTCGTGGCCGAGCTTCTCCACGACGCGTTTCAGACCGAGCAACTGCGACGGTGAATCGTCGACGATGAGGATACGGGCCATAAGGTGGGGATCCCTTGTACGAAAGTGGGTGGATTCTAAGCTGCGCCCGACCTGCTTCCAAGTCGAGGCGGTCAGCGACTGCCGTGCCGCACCACGGTACGGCCGAACGACTGCCCGGCCAGCATGGCGGGAAAGACCTCCGGCAACTCGTCGAGCGTCACCTCGCGCGTGGCGATGCGATCCAGGTGCCGCGGCTTCCAGTCGCCTGCCAGATGCTGCCACACGCGCTCGCGCTGGTCGCGTGCGGTGCCGGCACTGGCCACGCCCAGCAGGTTCACGCCGCGGATGATGAAGGGCATCACGGTGCTGTCGAACGCGATGCCGCCGGCGTTGCCGCACAGCGCCACGTTGCCGTACGGCGCGATCTGCGGCAGCAGACCGGCCAGCATGGCGCCGCCGACGTTGTCCAGCGCGCCGCCGAACCGCGCCGAGTCCATCGGCTTGCCGCTGAAGGCGAGCTGGTGGCGATCCAGACATTGCGCCGCGCCCAGCTGGCGGAGGAAGTCGAAGTGCTCGGCCTTGCCGCTGATCGCGTGCACCTCGTAGCCGGCGCGCGCATACATGTCGACCGCCAGCATGCCCACGCCGCCAGTGGCGCCGGTGACCGCGATCGGCCCCAGCGACGGCGTCTGGCGGTTGTCCTGCATCTGCAGCAGGCCCAGCGCCGCGGTGAAGCCGGCGGTGCCCAGGATCATGCTCTCGCGCAAGCTCAAGCCGGCGGGCAGGGGAATGGTCCAGCGCGTGTCGAGGCGCACGTACTCGCCGTAGCCGCCGTCGCGTGTCTCCGAGAGCCCCGAGCCGGTGCACAGCACCGCATCGCCTTCCTTGAACGCCGGGTCGGTCGACGCCACCACGTGGCCGGCGACGTCGATACCACCGTTGAGCGGGAACTGGCGCAGGATCTTGCCCTTGCCGGTGCCGGCAAGCGCGTCCTTGAAGTTCACCGAGGAGTACGCCGCCTTGACCAGCACCTCACCGGCCGAGAGGCTCTGGACGTCCATGGTCTCGATGCCGCCGCGATAGCCAGCGTCGTCGTTATGGATACGGAAGGCGCGGAAGGTGGATGGCGTCATGGTTGCGTTCTCACGCGATGGGATGGGAATGCCTGCTTAGGGCGCGACGGCCGATTCGTCGATCCATTTCGGCACGAAGGTCGGCTGGTAATGGGCCATCCAGTCGAACAGCGCATCGATCGACTCGCCGAACCAGATGCCGTCCAACTGCGCAGAGCGCACGAACTTCTCGTCAACCATGTGCCGCATCGCCTGCAGCAGATGGCGATAGTAGCCCTGGGTGTCGAGGAAGGCGCAAGGCCACTGGTGCAGGCCGAGCTGCGCCCAGGTCAGCATCTCGAACATCTCGTCCAGTGTGCCGAAGCCGCCGGGTAGCGCGACGAAGGCCTGCGACAACTCGTACATGCGCGTCTTGCGCTCGTGCATGGTCTCGACCACCAGCATCTCGCTGAGCCCGGTATGCGCGACTTCCTTCTCGACCAGGTGGCGCGGAATCACGCCGACCACCTTGCCGCCGTTAGCGAGCGCGGCATCCGCGACGATGCCCATCAGGCCGACGTTGCCGCCGCCGTAGACGAGGGTGATGCCGCGCCGCGCCAGCTCGGCGCCGAACGCACGTGCCTGCTCGGCATATTCGGGACGCGAACCGCTGCTCGAGCCACAGTAGACGCACAGGGAGGTGATCGGGGACATGGAAAACCCTTTTTGTAGGAGCCCGCTCGCGGGCGACGCTCCCGACTGTGATGCCAAAGCCGACGACTACGCCCGCGGGCGAGTTCATGCTGCAAATGAAACGGCCCGCCCATGTCGCCACGAGCGGGCCGTTGCCCCTCATCGCACGAGGGCGATCAATTGCCCTTGTGGATGGCGCGCTTGTCGACCGACAGGGCCGCCTCGTGCACGGCCTCGGACAAGGTCGGGTGCGCGTGCATGATGCGCGCCATGTCTTCGGCCGAGCCCTTGAACTCCATCGCCACCACGCACTCGGCGATCAACTCGGACACGCCCGGGCCAACCATGTGCACACCCAGGATGCGATCGGTCTCGGCGTGGGCGATCATCTTGACCATGCCAACCGCCTCGTTCATCGCCACGGCGCGGCCGATGGCGGCGAACGGGAAGGTGCCCACCTTGTACGGCACTCCTTCGTCCTTCAGCTGCTTCTCGGTCTTGCCGGCCCAGGCGATTTCCGGCTCGGTGTAGATCACCCACGGAATCGTGTCGTAGGCGACGTGGCCGGACTTGCCGGCGATCCACTCGGCCACGGCAATGCCTTCCTCGAAGCCCTTGTGCGCCAGCATCGGCCCGCGTACCGCGTCGCCCACCGCCCACACGCCATCGACGCCGGTATGGCAGTGATCGTCCACGGCGATGCGGCCGCGCTCGTCCAGCTTCACGCCGCAGTCGTCGGACAGCAGGCCGTCGGTGTAGGCACGGCGGCCCACGGCAACCAGCAGCTTGTCGACCACCAGGCTGTGCTCGCCGTCGGAGTCGGTGTAGGTGAGGTGGACCTCATTCTTCTTCACCTCGGCCTTGGCCAGCTTGGCGCCCAGCTTGATGTCCAGCCCGAGCTTCTTGAACTCCTTCAGCGCCACCTTGGCGATGTCCGCGTCGGCGGCGCCGAGGAAGTCGGGCAGGGCCTCGAGCACGGTCACTTCGGCGCCCAGACGGCGCCACACGCTGCCCAGCTCCAGGCCGATCACACCCGCGCCGATCACGCCCAGGCGCTTGGGCACTTCGTTGATGTCCAGCGCGCCGGCATTGTCGATGATGTGCTTGCCGTCGAACTTGGCGAACGGCAGCTCGATCGGCACGGAGCCGGAGGCCAGGATCACGTTGGTGGCGCTGATCGTCTGCTTGGCGCCGTCGTTGCCGGTGATCTCCACCTGGTTGCCCTTCAACAGTTTGCCCTTGCCGAAGAAGCTGGTGATCTTGTTCGCCTTGAACAGCTGCGCCACGCCGCCGGTGAACTGCTTGACGATCTTGTCCTTGCGACCGATGAAGGTGCCCAGGTCGACCTTGGCGTTGTCCACGCTGATGCCGTGCACCGGCAGGTTGTGCGCGATGTTGTAGAACTGCTTGGACGAATCGAGCAGCGCCTTGGACGGGATGCAGCCCACATTGAGGCAGGTGCCGCCCAGCGCCTGCTTGCCGTCCTTGCCGGCCCAGGCGTCGATGCAGGCGGTCTTCAGGCCCAGCTGCGCAGCGCGGATGGCGGCGTGATAGCCGGCCGGGCCGCCACCGATGACGATGACGTCGAATTGTTGGTCGCTCATGGCGTTTCTCGCTTCTGTCCCTCTCCCCGGGGGAGAGGGTGCCCAAAGGGCGGGTGAGGGTGCGTGCGGAGCGAGGCGTCGCGGCGATGCCGAACCCCCACCCCAACCCCTCTCCCACAGGGAGAGGGGCCGATGCGGTGATGTTTAGAGGCCCAGCAGCATGCGCTGCGGGTTCTCGAGCTGGTTCTTGATGTCGACCAGGAACAGCACTGCGTCCTTGCCGTCGATGATGCGGTGATCGTAGGACAGCGCCAGGTACATCATCGGCGCGGCGATCACCTGGCCGTTCTCGACGATCGCGCGTTCCTTGATGGTGTGCATGCCCAGGATCGCGCTCTGCGGCGGGTTGACGATCGGCGTGGACAGCAGCGAGCCGAAGGTGCCGCCGTTGGTGATGGTGAAGGTGCCACCCTGCAGATCATCCAGGCCGAGCTTGCCGTCGCGGGCCTTCTTGGCGTAGCCGGCGATGCCCTGCTCGACGTCGGCGAAGCTCATGTCCTGCACGTCGCGCAGCACCGGCGTCACCAGGCCCTTGTCGGTCGACACGGCGATCGAGATGTCCTGGTAGCCGTGATAGATGATGTCGTTGCCGTCGACCGACGCGTTGATCACCGGGTGGCGCTTGAGCGCCTCGGCGGCGGCCTTGACGAAGAAGCTCATGAAGCCGAGCTTGATGCCGTTCGCCTTCTCGAACGACTCGCCCAGCGTCTTGCGCATCTTCACCACCTCGGCCAGGTTCACCTCGTTGAACGAGGTCAGCATGGCGATGGAGTTCTTCGACTGCATCAGGCGCTCGGCTATGCGCGCGCGGATGCGGGTCATCGGCACGCGCTCTTCCGGACGGGCGCCCGGCGTCGGCTTGGCGGCGGGCGCGGCCGGCGCAGCGGCGGCACCACCCTTGCCGTAGTTGACCAGGTCTTCCTTGGTCACGCGGCCGTCGCGGCCGGTGCCGCCGACCTTGGACGGGTCGATGTGCTCTTCCTCGGCGACGCGGCGGCCGGCCGGGGACAGCTCCTCGGTGCCCTTGCCTGCGGCCTTCGGTGCCTCGGCCTTGGCCGGCGCGGGCGCAGGCGCCTTGGCCTCGTCCTTCGCCGGGGCCGGCGCGGCAGCGGCGGCGCCTTCCTCGATGATCGCGATGATCTGCTCGCTGTTCACCGTGTCGCCTTCCTGATGGCGGATCTCCTTCAGTACGCCGTCGACCGTGGCGGGCACCTCGAGCACGACCTTGTCGGTCTCCAGATCGACGAGGTTCTCGTCGCGCTTGACCGCATCACCGACCTTCTTGTGCCAGGTGGCGATGGTGGCGTCGGAGACGGACTCGGGGAGGACGGGGACTTTGACTTCGATGGACATACAGGGTCCTTGGTTTCAGGTGAGCGCCCATCCGTGGGCGCGGGAGCAAAGCGGCCGTCCCGACCGCGCTATTCGAAAAATCTTACTCGGCCGAATGGTCGGTGCCGATCGGGGCGACCAGCGCCTGCTCGACCAGAGCCGCCTGCTCGGCGTTGTGCTCGTTGAGGTGACCAGCGGCCGGTGCGGCGGAGCGGGCCCGGCCGGCGTACGACAGCGTGTGCTTGGCGCCGATGCAGGCCTGCAGATGGTGGCGGATCTGGAACCACGCGCCCTGGTTCATCGGCTCTTCCTGGCACCAGATCACTTCCTTGGCGGAAGCGTACTTCTCCAGTTCGGCGGTGACCTGCGGACGCGGGAACGGGTACAACTGCTCGACGCGCACGATGGCCACGTCGGTCTGCCCACGCTTCTCCGACTCCTCCAGCAAGTCGTAGTAGACCTTGCCGGCGCACAGCACCACGCGCTTGACCTTCTTCGCCGGCAGTTCGCGATGCTCGCCGATCACCAGCTGGAAGCTGCCGTTGGCCAGCTCGTCCAGGCTCGACACGGCCAGCTTGTGGCGCAGCAGCGACTTGGGCGTCATCACGATCAGCGGCTTGCGCACCGGGCGCAGCATCTGGCGGCGGATCATGTGGAAATCCTGCGCCGGGGTGGTCGGCACGCAGACCTGCATGTTGTTCATCGCGCACAGCTGCAGAAAGCGCTCGAGGCGAGCGGAGGAGTGCTCCGGGCCCTGGCCCTCGTAGCCGTGCGGCAGGTACAACGCCAGGCCGCACAGCCGATTCCACTTCGACTCGCCGGAGCTGATGAACTGGTCGATCACCACCTGCGCGCCGTTGGCGAAGTCGCCGAACTGGCCTTCCCAGATGTGCAGCGTGTCAGGATCGGTGGTGGAGTGGCCGTACTCGAAGGCCATCACCGCCTCCTCGCTGAGCAGCGAGTCGATCACCTCGACGTTGGCGTCGTCGCGGATCGTGCCCAGCGGCAGGAAAGTGTGGCCGTCCTTCTGGTCGTGCAGCACCGCATGGCGGTGGAAGAAGGTGCCGCGCCCCGAATCCTGGCCGACCAGGCGCAGATTGCTGCCGCCGTCGATCAGGGTGGCGTAGGCGAGGTTCTCGGCGAAGCCCCAGTCGGCCGCTTGCTCACCGGCGGCCATCTTGCGGCGGTCGTCGTAGATCTTGGCCACGCGCGACTGCAGCGTGAGGTCGCCCGGCAGGTCGAGGATGCGCTTGGCCAGCTCCACCAGCTTCTGCTTCGGCACCGTGGTGTCCACGGCCGTCGCCAGCGAGCTGTTGGTGAAGCGCGCCCAGTCGATCTCCAGGTCGCGCACCGGCGTGGGGTTGAACTCGGCCAGCGGCGCGCCGGCCTCCAGGCGGTCGCGGTAGGCGTCGAGGCGCTTCTGGCCGTCGCCGTCGGCGATCACGCCGTCCTTCTGCAGCCGCTGGGCGTAGAGGTCACGGGTGGTCGGGCGCTTGCGGATGATCTGGTACATCAACGGCTGCGTCGCCGCCGGCTCGTCGGCCTCGTTGTGGCCGTGGCGGCGGTAGCACACCAGGTCGATCACCACGTCCTTGCGGAATGTCTTGCGGAATTCGTAGGCGAGGCGGGTGACTTCGATCACCGCTTCCGGGTCGTCGCCGTTCACGTGGAACACCGGCGCGTTGACCATCTTGGCCAGGTCGGTGCAGTACATCGTGGAGCGCGCGTCCTGCGGGTTGGAGGTGGTGAAGCCCACCTGGTTGTTCACCACCACGTGCAGGGTGCCGCCGATCTTGAAGCCGCGGGCCTGCGACATGTTGAACAGTTCCATGTTCACGCCCTGGCCGGCCAGCGCCGCGTCGCCGTGGATCAGCACGGCCATCGACTGCTGGTGTTCGGTGTCGCGGCGGCGCAGCTGGCGTGCATGCACCGAGCCGGCGACCACCGGATTGACGATCTCCAGGTGCGACGGGTTGAACGCCAGCGCCACGTGCACGCCGCCCTTGGGCGTCTTCAGGTCGGACGAGAAGCCCATGTGGTACTTCACGTCGCCGGAGTAGGCCGGGTCGTCGATGTGCTCGAACTTGCCCTCGAACTCGTCGAACAGGGTCTTCGGCGGCTTGCCCAGGATGTTGACCAGCACGTTCAGGCGGCCGCGGTGGGCCATGCCGATCACCAGCTCCTTGATGCCGTTGTCGCCGGCCGCGCGCACCACATCGTCCACCAGCGGAATGAGGCTGTCGCCGCCTTCCAGCGAAAAGCGCTTCTGGCCGACGTACTTGGTGTGCAGGTAGCGCTCCAGGCCCTCGGTGGCGGTGAGCACGTCGAGCACGTGGCGCTTCTCGTCCGCGGCCAGGCCCGGATTGCCGTTGGCCTGCTCCAGGCGGCTGTAGATCCAGTTCCGCTGGGCGTGGTCGGAGATGTACATGAACTCGGCGCCGATGGTGCCGGTGTAGATCTTTTTCAGCCGTGCCAGCAGCTCGCGCAGCTTCATCCGCTGGCCGCCGCCGGCGTAGGTGCCGCAGTCGAACTCGGTGTCCAGGTCGGCGTCGCTCAGGCCGTGGAAAGCCAGGCCCAGATCAGGCGCGTCCATCTTCTGCGCCAGGCCGAGCGGATCGAGATCGGCGGCGAGGTGGCCGCGCGAACGGTAGGCGGTGAGCAGGCGCAGCACGCCGGCCTGCTTGCGCGCGTGGGCGTCATCCGTCGGGGCGGCGGCACCGGCTACCGCGCCACGCCGCTGCTTCTGCGCCGCTTCAATACGCGCAATGGCCGCGGTGTGGGAGACATCTCCCGACGCGCGGCCATTGAAGTTCTGGAAATAGCTGTTCCATTCGGCGGGGACGGAGCCGGGGTCGCTCAGCCAGGCGTCGTACAGCGCTTCGACATAGTCGGCGTTTCCGCCTGCGAGTTGGGAGGATTCGAAGAACTCGCGAATCAGGTTTGTACTCACGTCACCACCGGTCGGGGAAGGGAGACCGCCTGCGCTGCCCTTGGCGCAGCAGAAGGCTGGCAAAAATCTTGTTAATTATAGACCCGGGCTGCTGCGATGCGACAACCCGTACGCGGGTACGAATGTGCCCGCATCGCTACAAATCAAGGGGCTCGACGCCGCCCGGAACCAGGGCGCGAGCGGCCTGCGGGCGGTCGCTGCGGCGATAGGACGTGCCGCGCGGCGTTCAGCTGTCGGCTACAGACCCAGCGCCTGCAGTTCGGTGGCGGGCACCGAGCGTTCCCACACCTCGTCGAACTGCTGGGCCAGCGGTGCCTGGCCGGCGCGGTCGTGGCGGGCCGCGCGACCCTGCGGGCGGTCGTATTCGGGCAGGAACAGATAACCGCCGGCATCGTTGAGCAGCCAGCCGGCGCGGTTGGCCAGGTCGATCTCGTCCACCGGCCGGCGCACCTGGATCACGCTGGACAGGCGCTGCACCAGGGCGAGCAGCCGATGTCCGTCGCGCAAGGCGGCGGCCGGGTCGTGCAGCAGCATGCGGATGCGCGCGCCGCGGCCGGAGGTGGCGATGCGGCGGATCTGCTCGAGCTCGGCGGCGCTGGCGAAGTGCTCGCTGTCCAGCACCGGTAGATGGATCGCCAGCACGTGGCGTGCGTCCACCAGCAACTGCAGCCGCGCGGCCTCCACCGCCTGACGGTCCTCGGCCGGAAGCACGCCCACGTCGCGCGGCACGCGGGCGGCCGGCGATTCCGGCGCCAGCGCCTTGCGCATCGTCTGGTGCAGCAGGCCCGCGTGCTCGAACAGCTCGCCCTCGGCGGCGAAGCCTTCGCGGGTGTAGAACGCGACGGCGTCCACCTGCGCGTCCAGCTGCACCTCGGGCCAGCCGAAACTGCGCGCGCGGTCCACCAACTGCCGCAGCAGCGCCGTGCCCACACCCTGGCCGCGCGCGGCTGGCAGCACGGCGACGCGGCTGATGCGGTGGTCGGCGGTGAGCCGCGCCACGCCGATGGCGCGGTCGGCATCGTCGCGGGCGATCAGTTGCAGCGCGCCGGCGTCCAGCGCGTCGGTTTCGCATTCCGCCGGCAGGCCGAGCTCCTCGACGAACACCGTCCGCCGCAGCGGGCGGATCGTCTCGCGATCGCTGGCGCGCGCCCAGTCGGCGCTGACGATGTGGAAGGCCTCGAGCTTCATCGGCGGCGCGGCTTGCGTGGCACCAGATGGCCGTCGTCGAGCAGGGCGATCAGCAGGCTGCGTTCGGTGGCATCCAGTGCGCCGTCCAGCACGAACTCGCGTTCGGCACACAGCAGTTGCGCCAGGCCGGCACTGGCCGGGAAGGCGTGGCCGTTGGCGAACAGCGTGCAGCCAGCGCGCGTGCGCGCCCAGGCCATGCGCGACCACGGGTGGCGCAGGAACGTGCTTCCCGTCGCCAGCAGCTTGTCCAGCGCTGCCGGCGTGGTGGGTCGATCGGCCGGCGCGGGGTTCTGCGCCAGCCGGTAGCGGGTAATGAACTGGCCGAACCAGTCCAGCAGGGTGGCGTCGTTGTAGGCGGTGGCGAACGGCAGCGCGCTGCGCAGGCGCTCGAGCGCGCTGCGGTCGATCTCGCCGGCGCTGCGAGCGGGGGCGAGGTCCGGGTCGGTGTAGCGCGCCTCCTCCGGCAGGCGTTCGGCGAGGTAATCGGCGAGGTCGCCGATCAGCTCGGCCTGCGAGGGCGCGCGCATGCCGACGGAGAACGTCATGCATGCGCCGCCGAAGGCCACGCCGTCGTGCGGCACGCCCGGCGGCAGATAGAGCATGTCGCCCGGTTCGAGCAGCCACTCGTGGGTGGGCTCGAAATGCGCCAGCTGCTTGAGCTCCACGTCCAGGCGGAAATCCTTCGGTGCGTCCGGGTCGGTGCTGATCGCCCAGTGCCGCTGGCCCAGGCCCTGCAGCAGGAACACGTCGTACTGGTCCACGTGCGCGCCCACGCCGCCGCCGGGCTCGGCGTAGGACACCATGATGTCGTCCACGCGCCAGCTCGGCAGGAACGCGAACGGTTCGAGCAGCGCAGCGACGTCGGCGTCCCACTTGTCCACGTCCTGCACCAGCAAGGTCCAGTTGGCGTCGCCTGTGGTGGCGAAATCGGATTCGGCGAGCGGGCCGGTTTTCACGTGCCAGCGGTCACGCTTTTCGTCGTGGCGGATCAGCCGCGACAGCGCGCCCTCCTCGCAGGCCAGGCCTGCGAGGTCTTCCGGCGCGATCGGCGGCACGAAATCGGGGAAGGCGTTGCGCACGAGCAGCGGGTGCTTCTGCCAGTAGTCGCGCAGGAACTGGGCGGTGGACATGCCGAGCGGCTGGCGCGCGGAGCCGCGCACCTCGATCGGCAGCGACTTGCGGGAGAGGGAGGAGATGGCCATGGGCGCGATTGTAGCCACCGGCGCCGGGCATGACGCAGCGGCATATGGTCATCGCCAATCATCCTTTGGTCGATGGGGTACCCGGGAGCAAGCTGCGGCGATCCCCGTTTGGACGTCCAAAGGATCGCCCCCGTGAATGCCACGCAGCCCGCACTCGCGCCACCGCCCGGCCTGGGCGAGGAACGCCAGGCGCTGCTGCGCCAGCTGGTCGATGGCCTGGAGCCGGCGCAGCTTTACTGGATCGCCGCCTACGCAGCGCAGCAGGCGGCGCACTCGTCGCCCCGAACGGCTGTGGCCAACGCGACCCGGCTCACGGTGCTGTACGGTAGCCAGACTGGCAACGCCCGCCGCGTGGCCGAACGCTTCGCCGCACAGGTAGAGGCTGCCGGCCTGCCGGTGCGACTGGTGCGCGCCGGCGCCTACGCCACCCGCGAGCTGGCCAACGAGCGCTACCTGGCCGTGGTGGTCAGCACCCAGGGCGAGGGCGAGCCACCGGACGACGCGCGTGGCTTCGTCGAATTCCTTGCCTCGCGTCGCGCGCCGAAGCTGCCGAACCTGCACTACACGGTGTTGGGTCTGGGCGATTCCAGCTACCCGCTGTTCAATGCGATGGGTCGCGTGCTCGACGCCCGCCTGGCCGAGCTGGGCGCGCAGCGATTGGCGCCGCTGGCCGAGGCCGACGTCGACATCGAGCCGGTCGCCGCGCCATGGGCGGAGGGCGCGCTGGCGCGGGTGCGCGAGAAGCTCGGCCGCGAGCTGCCGAGCGCGTCGGTGACGCCGCTGCGGGTGGCGCCGGTGCGGCAGTCGTTCCATCGCGAGCGTCCGTTTCCGGCGCCGGTGCTGGCCAACCAGCGCATCGTCTCGCGTCATGCGGAGCGTGACGTGCGCCACGTGGAGCTGTCGCTGGAGAGCTCTGGCCTGCACTACGCGCCGGGCGATGCGCTGGGCGTGTGGCATCGCAACCCGGCCGCGCTGGTCGACGCGTTTCTCGCCGCGCTGTCGCTGGCGGGCGACGCCGTCGTCACCCACGACGGTCGCGAGCAGCCGCTGCGCGCATGGCTGAGCCGCGAGCGCGAACTGACCCGGCTCAGCCGCCCGCTGGTACAGGCGGTGGCTGAGCGGGCGGACAGCGCCGTGCTGCGCGCCGCGCTGGAACACCCCGAGGCCATCAAGGAGCTGCTCGCCAGCCACCAGCCGATCGATCTGCTGCGCGCACATCCGGCCGACTGGGACGCCGCCGCGCTGGTCGCCGCATTGCGGCCGCTCACCCCGCGGCTGTATTCCATCGCCTCCAGCGCGCAAGCGGTGGGCGAGGAGGTGCATCTCACCATCGCCGTGGTCGACTACCACGCGCACGGCGAAGCCCACCTTGGCGCCGCCTCGCGCTGGATCGCCGAGGCGGAAGAAGAGGCCACGCTGGATGTCTTCATCGAGCCGAACGAACGCTTCCGCCTGCCGGCCGACGGCACGCGCGACGTGATCATGATCGGCCCGGGCACCGGCGTGGCGCCGTTCCGTGCCTTCGTGCAGGAGCGCCAGCAGACTGGCGCGGCCGGTCGCAATTGGCTGGTGTTCGGCAACCGCCATGCCGGCGACGACTTCCTCTATCAGCTCGAGTGGCAGCAGGCGCTCAAGGATGGCGCGCTGCACCGGCTGGACGTCGCCTTCTCGCGCGACCAGGCCGAGAAGCGCTATGTGCAGCACGTGCTGCGCGAACGCGGTGCCGAACTCTACGACTGGCTCGCCGGTGGCGCGCATCTGTATGTGTGCGGCGACGCCGCGCAAATGGCGAAGGACGTGCACGCCGCGCTCGCCGAGATCGTCGCCACCCACGGCGGCAAGACCCCCGAGGCCGCGCAGGCCTGGCTTTCCGAGCTGCTGCAGGACGGGCGCTACGCCCGCGACGTGTACTGACATGAGCAAACCCGCTTCCTTGCCCCTATCCGAGATGGAGCGCATCAAGGCCGCCAGTCGGCTGCTGCGCGGAACCCTCGCCGAGGGCCTGGCCGACCCGATCACCGGTGCGATCAGCGACGACGACAACAAACTGCTCAAGTTCCACGGCAGCTACCAGCAGGACGATCGCGACCTGCGCGACGAGCGCCGCCGGCAGAAGCTGGAGCCGGCGTACGCCTTCATGATCCGCGCGCGCCTGCCCGGCGGCGTGGTAACGCCAGCGCAGTGGCTGGCGTTCGATCGGATCGCCACCGAACACGCCAACGGCACGCTGCGCATCACCACGCGGCAGACCTTTCAATGGCACGGTGTGATCAAGCGCCGGCTCAAGCCCACCCTGCGCGCCATCCATGACGCGCTGGCCACCACCATCGCCGCCTGCGGCGACGTGGTGCGTACCGTGGTGAGCAGCGCGAATCCGGAAGTGCCCGAGACGCACGCGCTGGCTTACGCCTGGGCGGCGAAGCTGTCCGAGCACCTGGAGCCACAGACGCGGGCCTACCACGAGATCTGGCTGGACGGTGAAAAGGTCGCTGGCGACGAGCATGAACCGCTGTACGGCCCCACCTACCTGCCGCGCAAGTTCAAGATCGGTCTGACGATCCCGCCGCTCAACGACATCGACGTGTTCGCGCAGGACCTGGGCCTGATCGCCATCATCGAGGATGGCCAACTGCTTGGCTTCAACGTCGCCATCGGCGGCGGCATGGGCGCCAGCCACGGTGATCCCACCACCTATCCGCGGCTGGCCAGTGTGGTCGGTTTCGTCACACCGGAGCAGCTGATCGCCGTGGCCGAGGGGGTGGTTTCCGTGCAGCGCGACTGGGGCAACCGCAGCGAGCGCAAGTACGCGCGGCTGAAGTACACGCTGGACCATCGGGGTCTGGACGCCTTCGTCGCCGAACTGGAGTCGCGGCTCGGCTTCGCGCTGGCGCCGGCGCGGCCCTACGCGTTCGAGCACAACGGCGATCGCTACGGCTGGGTGGAGGGTGAGGGCGGTCGCTGGCACCTCACCCTGCACATCGAAGCCGGGCGGCTGGCCGACGTCGGTGCGGTGCGTTCGCTCACCGGCCTGCGCGAACTGGCCCAGATGCACACTGGCACCTTTCGCATGACCTGCAACCAGAATGTGATCGTTGCCGACGTAGCCGCGGCCGACCGGGCGCGCATCGACGCGCTGGTCGCCGAGTACGGCCTGGACGGCTACCGCGCCGCCAGCCCGATCCGCCGCCATGCGGTGGCCTGCGTGGCGCTGCCCACCTGCGGCCTGGCGATGGCCGAGAGCGAACGCTACCTCCCACAGTTGCTGCCGAAACTGGAAGCGCTACTCGACCACCACGGCCTGGCCGATGCGCCGATCCTGCTGCGCCTGTCCGGCTGCCCCAACGGCTGCTCGCGGCCGTACCTGGGCGAGATCGCCCTGGTCGGTCGCGCGCCGGGCCGCTATGACCTGCGGTTGGGCGCGGACTTCCGTGGTCAGCGGCTCAACCGGCTGTACCGCGAGAACATCGACGAGGCCGCGATCCTCGCCGCGCTCGATCCATTGTTCGCCCGCTATGCCGCCGAGCGCGGCGTGGCCGAGGGCTTCGGCGATTTCCTGGTGCGCAGCGGCGCGGCGACGGCGCCGGCGGCGATTCCGCTTGAGGTCATCGCGTGAACCCGGCCTACCTCGAGGACGCGGCCCGCGACGCGACCGTGCTCGCCCGGCTGGACGCCTGGCTGAGCCGGCTCGATGCGCTGGAGCGCGCTCGCTGGGCGCTGCGTAACGTGCCCGGTCCGCTGGTGCTGTCGTCCAGTTTCGGCGCGCAGTCGGCGCTGATGCTGCACCTGGTGACGCGTGAGCGGCCGGACATCCCGGTGGTGCTGATCGACACCGGCTACCTGTTCCCCGAGACCTACCGCTTCGTCGATCAGCTGGTCGAGCGGTTGCAGCTCAACCTCAAGGTCTATCGCCCGACGATCAGCCCGGCCTGGATGGAGGCGCGCCATGGCAAGCTGTGGGAGCAGGGCGAAGAAGGCATCCGCCGCTACAACGCGTTGCGCAAGGTGGAGCCGATGCAGCGCGCGCTCGGCCAGCTCGGCGCCACCGGATGGTTCTCCGGCCTGCGCCGCGTGCAGTCGCGCAGCCGCGAACAGGTGCCCTTCATCCAGCGCCGCAACGGCCGCTGGAAGTTCCACCCCGTCGCCGACTGGCGCGACCGCGACGTGGGCCAGTACCTGGCTCAGCATGGCCTGCCGTACCACCCGTTGTGGGACAAGGGCTACGTATCGATCGGCGACGTGCACACCACGCGGCCGTGGGAGCCGGGGATGGCAGCGGAGGACACGCGCTTCTTCGGGCTGCACCGCGAGTGCGGACTGCACGAGGCCGTCTAGCGGTGGCAGATCGCCGAGGATCTCCGTCGCTGCTTCTGCGGGAGCGGGACCGACCGGCCTGCGGTTTGTCCTCCCGCTACGGGTCAGGCCTTGGCCGGTAACGGCCGGGCCGTCACCTTCACCGCCCGCTCGCGCCAGGTCGGGGCCGTCGGCCACTCCACTGCTTCGCCGGTGGACACGTGCCGTGCCACGGCCTTGCGCTCCAGCTGGGGCGCGAAGCCGGTGATGAAGGCCAGTGCGAACTCACGCAGCACGCTGTCCTTGCGCAGCACGATCCAGGTCGTGCAGGGGGCGAACAGTTGGTCGGCAGCGAGAATCCGCAGGTCGGCGCTGTCGGCCGCCAGCAGGGCCATCTCCGCCAGCACGCCCACGCCCAGGCCGGCGCGCACGTAGGTCTTGATCAGGTCAGCGTCGCTGGCGGTCATCGCGATCTGCGGCTGCAGCCCGGCTGACTCGAAGGCGCGGCGCAGCGAGGATTCGGGCTTGAGCGAGGAGTCGTAGCTCACCAGCGGCTGTGCGGCCAGTTCCGCAAGGGTCGGTGCGCGCTCAAGTGCGGCCAGCCGATGCTCCTTGGGCACCACCACGCGACGCTGCCAGCGATAGGCGGGCAGGGCGATCACGCCGGCCGGCGGCGCGCCGGCGGTGCTGACCACCGCCAGGTCGACGCCGCCACTTTCCAGCAGCCCCAGCAACTCGGCGTCGGCGGCCGGCTGCAGGTGCACGCTCACTTCCGGATAACTGCGGTTGAGTGCGGCGATGGCGCCGGGCAGGGCGAAGCGCGCCTGGGTGTGGGTGGTGGCGATGCGCAGGGTGCCACGCGCCTCGTTGCGCAGGTTGGCCGCCACTGACTGGATGTTGCCCACCTCGGCCAGGATCGCCCGCGCGCGCTCCAGCACCTTGCTGCCTGCGTGGGTGATTGCATCCAGGCTCTTGCCCTTGCGGTTGAACAGCTGAAAGCCCAGCTCCTCCTCCAGTTGCTTGAGCTGCTTGCTGAGGCCTGGCTGGGTGGCGTGCACGCGCTCGGCGGCCAGGGTGATGTTGAGCCCGGAGTCGGCGATCGCGATGAGGTAGCGCAGCTGGGTCAGCGTCATGCGGGCGGTCCGTGGCGGCCTGCGCGGGATGCGGGTGCAGGCGACTGGCCGGCGGAGGGATGTGTTTTCATTTGGACGTCTATACATCCAATTTGTGCGGTGCGTCAAGCGCGGTGTGCGATGGCTGGATTCATAACCTGGCGGCATATCGATCGCCCGATAAATCATTTGTGGACGCGGGCTTGCCTGCCTAGCTTGGCCGGATGCGCCAGCCGGCGCGCCGCGTCGAGTGATCCCCCCCGATGAAGCTTTATCCGCTGTTCGCCGATCTCGCCGATCGCCCGGTACTGGTGGTCGGTGGCGGCGCGGTGGCCGAGCGCAAGGCGACTGCGCTGGTGGAGGCGGGCGCGCGCGTCACGGTGGGTTCGCCCACCCTTTCGCCGCTGCTTGCGCAGTGGGCGCGAGCCGGACGCATCGTGCACATCGCCGGCCCTTTCGAAGCGCACTGGCTGGACCATGCGTGGCTGGTGATCGCCGCGACCGACGATGAAGCACTGCACCAGCGCATCGTCGAGCTGGCCGCCGCGCGGCGGCTGTTCTGCAACGTGGTGGACGATGCCGCACGCTGCAGTTTCCACGTTCCGGCGGTGATCGACCGTGCGCCGATCACCATCGCCATCTCCAGCGGCGGCGATACGCCGATGTTCGCGCGCTTGCTGCGCGAGCGGCTGGAGACGCTGCTGGACCACTCGCTCGGCGCGCTGGCGACGCTGGCCTCGACGCTGCGCAAGCGCATCCGCCTGCGTCATCCCGAGCCGGCGGTGAGGCGGCGGTTCTACGAGACATTGTTTGCCGGGTCGGTGGCGGACCTGGTGCGCCGCGGCCGGCCCGCTGCGGCGCAGGCCGAGGCCGAGCGTCTGCTGGCCTCAGCCGATCCGGCCTCGCGCGGCAGCGTGGTACTGGTCGGCGCCGGTCCCGGCGATCCGGGCCTGCTCACCCTGCGCGCGCTGCGTGCGATGAACGAGGCGGACGTGATCCTGCACGATCGCCTGGTGAGCACCGAGGTGCTGGCACTCGCCCGCCGCGACGCCGAACGCATCGAGGTGGCCAAGCAGGCCGGCCAGCATCACACCACGCAGGACGGCATCCACGCGCTGATGCTGGAGCACGCGCAGGCCGGCCGGCGCGTGGTGCGGCTGAAAGGCGGCGACCCGTTCGTGTTCGGTCGCGGCGGCGAGGAGCTGGAGTTCCTGCGCGCGCACGACATTCCCTACGAAGTGGTGCCCGGGATCACCGCGGCGGTGGCCTGCGCTGCGTACGCCGGCATCCCGCTCACCCACCGCGACCACGCGCAGTCGGTGCGCCTGCTCACCGCGCACTGCAAGGCCTCGCACGACACGCTGGACTGGCCCGCGCTGGCGCGCGAGCGGCAGACGCTGGCGGTTTATATGGGCGTGTCGCAGCTCGAGACGTTCCAGCAGCGGCTGATCGCGCACGGCCGCGCGGCGTCCACCCCGTTCGCCCTGGTGGAGAACGGGTCGCGGCCGCAGCAGCGCGTGATCACCGGCACGCTAGGCCAGCTTGCCCGTCGTGCCACGGAGCAGGCGGTGCAGTCGCCGGCCCTGCTGATCCTGGGCGAGGTGGCGGCGCTGGCCGAGTCGCTGGCCTGGTTCGGTGCCCCGCCGGTGAGCGAACGGCAAGCGGGCATCCCGCCACGGCGCCCGTCCGCATCGTTCGGTGCGTCGGTCGACACCCAGGCGGCCATTCACCACGCCTGAACACGCTTTCCCCAGCGTCGGCGCATCATGCCGGCGCCTTCTCCTTTCGGCCTTTCGGAGCTTCCCATGATCTACGACAGCATCCTCGACACCATCGGCGGCACGCCCATCGTTAAGCTGCACCGCCTCGCACCGAAGGGCGTGGACATCTACGTCAAGGTGGAGGCGTTCAACCCGGGCGGCTCGGTGAAGGATCGCCTGGCGCTGGCGATCATCCTGGATGCCGAGAAACGTGGCGCGCTCAAGCCGGGACAGACCGTGGTGGAAGCCACCTCCGGCAACACCGGTGTCGGCCTGGCGATGGTCTGCGCCGCGCGAGGCTATCCGTTCGTGGCGGTGATGAGCGACTCGTTCTCGGTCGAACGGCGCAAGCTGATGCGCGCCTACGGTGCCCGGGTACTGCTCACTCCGGCCGCCGAGCGCGGCACCGGCATGGTGAAGAAGGCGAAGGAGCTGGCGGAAAAGAACGGCTGGTTCTGGGCCAGCCAGTTCGAGAATCCGGCCAACCCGGCCTACCACCGCAGCACCACCGGGCCGGAGATCCTCAAGGACTTCGCCGGGCGGCGGCTGGACTACTTCGTCAGCGGCTGGGGTACCGGCGGCACGCTCACCGGCGTGGGCGAGATGCTCAAGCTGGCGCGTCCGGACGTAAAGGTCATCGGTGCCGAACCGGCCGGCGCGGCGCTGCTGGCCGGCAAGGAGTGGCAGCCGCACAAGATCCAGGGCTGGAACCCGGATTTCATTCCCAAGGTGCTCAACCGCGAGGTGATCGACGAGATCAAGCTGATCCCGGATGAGCGCTCGCGCGAGGTGGCCCGTGCGCTGGCCGCGCAGGAGGGCATTTTCGTGGGCCTGTCCTGCGGCGGCACCCTGGCGGCCGCGCTGGAGGTGGCCGAGGACGCGCCGAAAGGCTCGGTGCTGCTGGCGATGCTGCCGGACACGGGCGAGCGCTACCTGTCCACCTACCTGTTCGAGGGCGTGAACGAGGGGTCGGACGACGTCGGTTGAGCGTCCCGGGCCGGCGCTTGGCGGGTGGCGCCGGGCCGGCCGTTCAGGCGCCGCGGATGCGGCGCCGCGTCATCGCCGCAAGCCAGGGGCGCAGGCTAGAATGGCCGGATCATTCGACCCGCTGGAGGCTGCATGGCTGTCCGTCTTGACCCGCTCGACCTGTACGACGTTCGTTCGCTGCTCACTGACGAGGAGCGCATGGTGCAGGATGCAGTGGGCCGCTTCGTCGATGAGAAGGTGCTGCCGATCATCGGCGACTGCTTCGACCAGGGCCGCTTCCCGAAGGAACTGATTCCCGAGATCGCCGGACTCGGCCTGCTCGGCGCCACCATCCCCGAGAAATACGGCTGCGCCGGTATGAACGGCGTCAGCTACGGCCTGATCTGCCAGGAGCTGGAGCGCGGCGATTCGGGCCTGCGCAGCTTCGCCTCGGTGCAGAGCTCGCTGTGCATGTATCCGATCTACGCCTACGGCACCGAAGAGCAGAAGATGCACTACCTGCCCAAGATGGCGGCGGGCGAGATCATCGGCTGCTTCGGCCTCACCGAACCGCACGGCGGTTCCGACCCGGCCAACATGAAGACCCACGCCAAGAAGGACGGCGGCGACTGGGTCATCAACGGCGCCAAGATGTGGATCACCAACGGCAACCTGGCGAACATCGCGATCGTCTGGGCGCAGACCGAGGACGGCATCCAGGGCTTCATCGTGCCGACCGACAGCAAGGGCTTCACCGCGCAGGAAGTGCACAAGAAGATGAGCCTGCGCGCCTCGGTCACCAGCGCGCTGTTCTTCGACAACGTGCGCGTGCCCGAAGCCAACCGCCTGCCGAACGTGAAGGGCCTGAAGGGCCCGCTGGGCTGCCTCACCCAGGCCCGCTACGGCATCACCTGGGGCCCGATCGGCGCCGCCCAGGCCTGCCTCAAGGAAGTGCTCGACTACACCGCCGAGCGCGTGCTGTTCGGCCGTCCGCTGGCCGCCAATCAGGCGGTGCAGATCAAGATGGCCGAGATGGCCCGCCGCATCACGATGGCGCAGTTGCTGTCGCTGCAGCTCGGTCGCCTGAAGGATGCCGGCAAGATGCAGCCGACTCAGGTGTCGCTGGCCAAGTGGAACAACTGCCGCATGGCCATCGACATCGCGCGCGAGTGCCGCGACATCCTCGGCGGCGCCGGCATCACCACCGAGCACACCGCGATCCGTCACGCGCTCAACCTGGAATCGGTGATCACCTACGAGGGCACCGAGACGGTGCATCAGCTGGTGGTGGGCCGCGAGCTGACCGGGATCAACGCGTTCTGAGTCACCAAGCCGGCGACAGGCGACCCACTTCAACAGCCGTCATTTCCGCGCAAGCGGGAATCCATGGGCAGCAGCTGCCACGGCAAGGTGGGTTTCCGCTTGCGCGGGAATGACGGCAACAAGCGCGTACGCCGCCGGGAGTCAGGCATTGCACGTTCCTGAAATCCATATCGAAACCAACCGCCTGATCCTGCGCCCGACCCGGCCGGAGGATTTCGAAGGCTGGGTGCAACTGATGGGCGACGAAGAGAACTCGCGCCACATCGGCGGTCCGCAGCCGCGGGCGGTCGCCTGGCGCGGCTTCCTCACGATGGCCGGGGCGTGGGCGATCCAAGGCTACGGCATGTTCTCGGTGATCGAGAAGGCCAGCGGGCGCTGGATCGGCCGACTCGGTCCCTGGTGTCCTGAAGGCTGGCCCGGTACCGAAGTGGGCTGGGGCCTGCTGCGCGAGGCCTGGGGCAGGGGCTACGCCACTGAAGGTTCGACCGCCGCGATCGACTGGGCGTTCGAGCACCTGGGCTGGAGCGAGGTGATCCACACCATCGCGCCGGACAATCTTGCCTCGCAGGAGGTCGCCCGGCGACTGGGTTCCAGCCTGCAGGGGCCGGGGCGTTTGCCCGAGCCGTTCCAGGACATCGTGGTCGAGGTCTGGGGCCAGAGCCGCGAAGCGTGGATGCGTCGTCGCACATGAGTCACGTGCCGCCCGCGCTGTTTGTCGCACTCACCGAACTGGTGCCCGAGCTGTACGTGCACTGCGCCGAGCCGTGGTGCGTGATCGGCAGCGCCGGCGCGCGGATGCTCGGTGCCGAGGTGGACGTGGCCGATGTCGACGTGCTGGTGTCGCGTGCCGACGCCGCCACGCTGATCGCGCGCTGGGCCGACCGGAGCGATACCATCCATGCCCCCGCCGACGGCGACCGCTTCCGCTCGCATTTCGCCCGTTTCCGCTTTCCCGGCATGCCGGTGGAAGTGATGGGCGGCCTGGAACTTCACGACGACGCGGGCTGGCAGCCGGTGTCGCCGGGCAAGCTCGTGCTGGTTGGACTGCAGGGCCTGGCGGTGCCGGTGCCGGCGCTGGACGAGCAGATCCGCATCTTCGAATCCTTCGGCCGCGACAAGGACCGTGTGCGTGCCGCCGCTTTGCGCGCGCTGCGCCAGCCAGCTTCCGTACTGCCGATCGTTTCATCTTCCTGACGGCTGCCTGCCGCCGCTTTCCGCCTCCCAGACGAATCCCGCCATGACCGCCATTCCGTTCGCCATCACCGCCCGCCACAAGGGCTTCAACCGCGCCGAGATCGTCGACCAGAACTTCACCGAGTTCGTGCAGCTGTGGCAGGGCGAGGTGCGTCGCGCGCCGCAAGACGATGAATCGGTGCTGCCGGGCAGCGCGCTCGATGCGCGCGGCTTCCGCGAGCTGTTCGAGTCGCAGCTGATCAGTCGCCACCTCGACCTGATGGCGCGCGTGCTGCGCGTGCAGAACAAGGTGTTCTACACGATCGGTTCGTCCGGCCATGAGGGCAACGCGATGGTGGCGCGGCTCACCCGGCACACTGACCCGGCGTTCCTGCACTACCGCTCCGGCGGCTTCATGGCGGAGCGCTTCCGCAAGCTGCCGGGCATGGACCCGGTGATGGATTCGGCGCTGTCCTTCGCCGCCAGCAAGGACGATCCGGCTTCCGGCGGCCGCCACAAGGTGTGGGGTTCCAAGCCGCTCTGGGTGCTGCCGCAGACCTCCACCATCGCCTCGCACCTGCCCAAGGCGCTGGGCACGGCGGTGGCGATCGACCACGCGCGCCGCATCGGCCACACGCTGCCGATCCCCGACGATTCCATCGCGATCTGCTCGTTCGGCGATGCGTCCAGCAACCACGCCACCGCGCAGACCGCGTTCAACGCGGCCGGCTGGACGGCGTATCAGAAGCTGCCCGCGCCGGTGCTGTTCGTCTGCGAGGACAACGGCATCGGCATCTCGGTGAAGACGCCGACCGGCTGGGTCGCCCGCAACTACCAGGCGCGCGCCGATCTCGATTACTTCTTCGCCGACGGCCTGGACCTGGCCGAAGGCTATGCGCAGGTGCAGCGCGCGGTGGAGCACTGCCGCCGCACCCGCCGGCCGACCTTCCTGCACCTGAAGACCACCCGCGTGATGGGTCACGCCGGCACCGACTTCGAGATCGAGTGGCGCTCGATCGAGGAGCTGGTGGCGGTGGAGTCCACCGATCCGTTGCTGCGCTCGGCGGCGATCGCGCTGGAGTCGGGCCTGTACTCGAAGGACGACCTGCTCAACCTGTACGAAGCGACCCGCAAGCGCTGCTTCGCGGCGGCGGACGAAGCCGATCGCCGGCCCAAGCTGGAGCGCCTGGACGACGTGATGGCGCCGCTGGCCCCGTACTCGCCGGCCAAGGTGAAGGCCGAAGCCGAGCGCGCCGACTACGGCGACAAGCGCCTGGCCGTGTTCGGCGGCGAGGCGAAGCTGCCGGAAAACCAGCCGCCGCGGCACCTGGCGATCCAGATCGGCCAGGCGCTGCACGACATCATGGCCAAGTACCCCGAGTCGCTGCTGTTCGGCGAGGACGTGGCGCAGAAAGGCGGCGTGTACACGGTCACCAAGGGCCTGCACAAGGCATTCAAGAACACCCGCGTGTTCAACACCCTGCTGGACGAGACGATCATCCTCGGCCTGGCCCAGGGCTACGCCAACATGGGCATGCTGCCGATCCCCGAGATCCAGTACCTGGCGTACTTCCACAACGCCGGCGACCAGATCCGCGGCGAGGCGTCGAGCCTGCAGTTCTTCTCCAACGACCAGTATCGCAACCCCATGGTGATGCGCATCGCCTCGCTCGGTTACCAGCGCGGCTTCGGCGGGCACTTCCACAACGACAACTCGATCACCGCGCTGCGCGACATCCCGGGTCTCGTGGTGGGCTGCCCCAGCCGCGGCGACGACGCGGCGACGATGCTGCGCACGCTCACCGCGCTGGCCCGGGTGGACGGCCGCGTCTGCGCCTTCCTCGAGCCGATCGCGCTGTACATGACCAAGGATCTGTACGAGGCCGGCGACGGCCAGTGGCAGTTCGCCTATCCCGCGCCGGGCGAGGCGATGACGCTGGGCGAAGGGCGCGTGTACCACGAGGACGCCGACGACCTGGTGGTCTTTACCTTCGGCAACGGCGTACCGATGGCGCTGCGTGCCGCGCGCACCCTCGAAGCCGAGCTGAAGTGGAAAGTGCGCGTGGTCGACCTGCGCTGGCTGGCGCCGCTCAACGATGCCTTCATCGCCGCGCAGGCGAAGAGCGCCAAGCGCATCGTGGTGCTGGACGAGGGCCGCAAGAGCGCGGGTGTGGGCGAGGGCGTGATCACTGCGATCGTCGAGGCGGGGTTCGGCGCGACGCCGCTCCGGCGCGTGGTCGGTGCCGACACCTTCACGCCGCTGGCCGGTGCGGCTTTCCTGGTGCTGCCGGGCGAAGCGGACGTGGTCGCGGCGGCGCGCGAACTGGCCTGACGGCGCCGCGCACGTCTCACGACGTGCGCTGTGACATGCGTCCTGTGCGCGACACGCGGCGCTGGGCGGCCGACTCTTCGTGCCGCTGCAGGCTGGCGCGGTTGCGCCCGCCCAGCTTGGCGTCGTACATCGCCTGGTCGGCACGGGCCACCAGGCTGTCAATCGAGTCGTGCGGGCGACGCACCGCCACGCCGATGCTTACGGTGAGCTGCAGTTGCTCGCCGTCCACCGGAATCTCCAGCCGGTGGATGCGCCGACACAACCGCGTGGCCACCTGCATCGCTTCCTCATCGCCGGCGCCGTCGAGCAAGGCCACGAACTCCTCGCCACCGTAGCGGCCGAATAGGTCGGTCGGCCGCAGTTCCTCGCGCAAGGCGTGGGCGACCGCAATCAGTGCCTCGTCGCCGGCGGCATGGCCGCGCCGGTCGTTGAGGATCTTGAAGTGGTCCAGATCCAGGAACAGCAGCGCCTGTGGGCGCGCCGCCGGATTGCTCATGGCCTGGATCGCCACCTCGTTCCAGGCGCGACGGTTGAGCGACTGGGTCAGCGAATCCTTGTCGGCCAGCACGCGCACTTGGTCGCGGTCGCGGCGGATCATCAGGGCGCGGTCGGCCAGGCCGAGCGAAAGCACCACCGCCTCGAAGGCGCCGGCGGCAAGGCCGGCATCGTTGAGCCAGTCCAGCCCGGGCAGGGCGCCGTTGACCTGGGCGCTGGTCATCGCGGTCAGCGCCAGCAGCGGGGTCCAGCCGGCGAGGAAGAACCATGCATGGCGCGAACCGCGCAGCGCCGCGACGATCGACGCCAGCAACAGTAGGGCCGCTCCCAGCGTGAGCAGGGGATTGACCAGCAGCTGTCCGATGTTCTCCAGCGCGTCGATCTGGCTGCAGCGCATCAGGACCACCGCCACCATGCCGATCGCCAGCGCCAGCACGGGAATGCGCAGCAGGGGCGCAAAGCGCTGCAGCTCGCAGAAGCGAATCATGAACAGTGAGGCGAACGCCACCGACAGTGCCACCGCAGCCGAGCCCACGGTGATCGACAGTCCGCCCAGCCAGTTCATCCCCAGCGGGTGATAGACGAAACCGGTCTGGATGCCCTGGATCAGCGCGTAGCAGAGGATGTAGCCGGCGTACCAGCCAAAGGTGACGTCACGCAGCATGAGCGCGAAGCACAGCGCCATCAGCGCCATCGCCAGCATCACCGCGAGGCTGGCCGTGGCGAACACCAGCCAGCGCGCGTCCTGTTGAAGGTAGCTGGCCCAACTCTGCAGGCGGAAACTCACGGGCGCGGCGATGCGCGCGGAGGGCTCGAACTTGAGCAGCAGCGGGGCCGATGCCGGCAGCTCGCGGCCGAGCAGGAAGGCCAGGCGGCCATGGCCGTGGATCGTCGCCTGGAAATCATCCATCGCAAGTGAAACGGTGGGTCGGTTGTGGTCATAAAGGGTCACCGTGCCCAGCGGCGGCGGATAGATGCTGAGCACCCGCTCTTCCTGCACCCACGGGGGCGGCGGATCGAGCACCACCCAGCTTCCGCGCGCGCCCTGCGGCAGGCGCAGCAGCAGGTCTGGCGCGAAGCGGTTCATCTGGCCCTGGCGGAAATCCTCCATCACCTTGGCCGGGGTGTCGCCGTCACGCACGTCGCGCCAGGCGCCGGCCAGCGGCGTGGCGGCCTGCAGCACGCCGCTGCAGAGCATGGCCAGGGCACAGAGCAGCCGGGCCACGAGTAGCGGCCACGAGGCAGATCGTTGGGGTGCCGGCCATGTCATCAGCAGTTCTCTCCGGTCCTGAGGTTGCAAACCCTCAAGCATGCAGTGCGTGATTTCCCCTCGAACTCATGCGCGCGGCGGCATCGACCGACGACATTGGCGATGCCGCGCCCTTTCGGCTGACGCCGCATGCCTGGCCCGGCGCCCACCTGAACTGTAGTCAGCACGAACCGTGCCATTGTGCCGCTCTCGTTGTGCTCGTTTCGTCACGCCGGTTTGCCCGGCCCCCGGCGATGCTCTTGCGCTCGGCCCCTGTCCGCCCAGGAAGGACAGGGGATCGCCTGAGCCTTTACCCGTCCGAGCCTTAGCCCGTCGAGGAGATATTCATGGCCACCTTGTCTGTCGCCGTATTCGTGGGAAGCCTGCGTGAGGCATCGATCAACCGCCGGCTGGCGCTGGCCGTGCAGCGTCTGGCGCCGGACGACCTGCGCTTCGAGTTCATCGCGCTCGATGGCCTGCCGCTCTACAACCAGGATTTCGACGGCGACTACCCGCCGGCCTGCCGCGCGCTCAAGCAGCAGGTGGAAGCGGCCGACGCGCTGCTGTTCGTCACCCCCGAGTACAACCGCTCGATCCCCGGTGTGCTGAAGAACGCGCTCGACATCGCTTCGCGGCCGTGGGGCACCAATTCATTCGCTGGCAAGCCCGGCGGCGTGATCGGCGCCTCCATCGGCAGCACCGGCAGCGCGTTGGCGCAGCAGCACCTGCGCAATGTACTGACGTATCTGGACGTGGCCGTGCTGGCCCAGCCGGAAGTGTTCGTGCAGTTCAAGAACGACGAGCTGATCGACGCCCACGGCCAGATCGCCAGCGACGACACGCGCAAGTTCCTGCAGGGCTACGTGGATCGATACGCGGCCTGGGTGCGCACGCACATCGGCCGTTGACGCGCGTCAGCTGACGGTCGCGCCGCCGCAGAGTTTCTCGAGCAACTGCTGTTGCACGTTGCGGGGACTCTGGCCGCTCGCCGGCTGGGCCCGCACGTAGCTGCCATCGGGCTGCAGGATGGAAGCACTGACGTTGTCGGCGAGGTAGAGATCCAGCTCGCGACGCACGCGCTGGATCATTTTCTTGCCCTCGATGGGGAAGCCGGTCTCGACGCGGCGGTCGAGGTTGCGCTCCATCAGGTCGGCACTGGCCAGGTAGAGCTTCTCCTCGCCGCCGTTGGCGAACCAGTACACGCGGCTGTGCTCCAGAAAGCGGCCGATGATCGAGCGCACGCGGATGTTGTGCGAAACGCCCGGCACGCCGGGACGCAGGCAGCACATGCCGCGCACGATCAGGTCGATCTTCACGCCCGCCATGCTGGCCTTGTACAGCGCGCGGATCACCTTGGCGTCGGTCACCGCGTTGACCTTGATGATGATCTGCGCCTGCTTGCCGGCCTCGGCGTGCGCCGTCTCACGGGCGATCAGGTCGAGCAGGGTCTTCTTCAGCGTGAAAGGCGCATGCAGCAACTTCTTCATCGGCTGCACCTTGCCCATGCCGGTGAGCTGGCTGAACAGCTTGTGCACGTCCTCGCAAAGCACCGGATCGGAGGTGAGCAGGCTGTAGTCGGTATACAGGCGCGCGTTGCCGGTGTGGTAGTTGCCGGTGCCCAGATGCGCGTAGCGCACCAGCTCGCTGCCTTCGCGGCGTTGTATCAGCATCAGCTTGGCGTGCGTCTTCACCCCCACCACGCCATAGATCACCACCGCGCCGGCCTGCTGCAGGCGCGAGGCGAGCGTGAGGTTGGATTCCTCGTCGAAGCGCGCGCGCAGCTCGATCACCGCGGTCACCTCCTTGCCGGCGCGTGCGGCATCCACCAGTGCGTCGACGATTTCGGAGGTGGCGCCGCTGCGGTACAGCGTCTGTTTGATCGCCAGTACAGCCGGGTCTTTCGCCGCCTGGCGCAGCATGTCCACTACCGGGGTGAACGACTCATACGGATGCAGCAGCAGCACGTCCTGGCGGCTCAGGCTGGCGAAGATGTCGTCGGACTTCTTCAGTTGCTTGGGAATCGAGGGCGTGAACGGCTGGAACTGCAGATGCGGGAAGCCCGCCTTGCTGGCTACCCCGAACAGGCGCGACAGGTTCACCGCGCCATTGACCTCGTAGAGCTCGGAGGCGTTGAGATCGAACTGCTTGAGCAGGTAGTCGATCAGCAGCTTCGGGCAGTTGTCGGCCACCTCCAGCCGCACCGCGTCGCCGAAGCGGCGCGTGTACAGGCCGCCGCGCAGCGCGCGCGCCAGGTCGTCCACGTCTTCCGGGTCGATGGTGAGGTCGGCGTTGCGGGTCAGGCGGAATTGGTAGCAGCCGTGGACCTGCATGCCGGGAAACAGCTCGTCGACATGAGCATGGATCACCGACGAGAGCAGCACGTGGTTCTCGCCGCCCTCGCAGATGTCGTCGGGCAGGCGCATCAGGCGCGGCAGCACGCGCGGTGCCGGCACGATCGCCAGGCCCGAGTCGCGCCCGAACGCGTCCACGCCCTCCAGCTGCACGATGAAGTTGAGGCTCTTGTTCACCAGCAGCGGGAACGGGTGGGTAGGGTCCAGGCCGATTGGCGTGATCAGCGGCGCCACCTCGTGGCGGAAGTAGCGGCGCACCCACTGCTTCTGCCTCAGCGTCCACTCGTTGCGGCGGACGATGCGGATGCCCTGGGCGGCCAGCTCGGGCAGGATGCGCTCGTTGAGGATCGCGTACTGGCGCTCGATCTGCTGGTGCGCCAGCTCGCTGATCATCACCAGCGCCTGCTTCGGCGCGATGCCGTCCGGCCCGACCAGCTCGTGGTCGAAGGCGATCTGGTCCTTCAGGTCGGCCACGCGGATCTCGAAGAATTCGTCCATGTTGCTGGAGAAGATCAGCAGGAACTTCAGCCGTTCCTGCAGCGGCATGCTCTCGTCCAGCGCCTGGTCCAGCACGCGGATGTTGAACTGCAGCTGCGACAGCTCGCGATGGATGTACAGCGAGCGATCGGACAGGTCGACCGCACCCACGGCTTCCGCAGGTGGCGCGGACGGTGCGGTTGCGGTGGGCTTCTTGCGCTGGTTCATCGGGCTTCTATCCGGGGAGAGGTCGGCGATGCAGACGGACACCGGCGAGCGTCATCGCACGGACATGTTGGGCTGCCTGCTTGACGTCCATGTGACACGCCCATGCGGCACGCCCATGCTACCGGCGGCCCCGCATCGCGGCAGCTGACCCATGTCAGTTGCCGGTGTCGCGGCCGTGCCGCGTGAGGTAGCGGCTGGGCGCGTCGCCGAGTACGCGGCGGAAGGCGGCGGTGAACGCGCTGGGGCTGCCGTAGCCCAGCTCCACCGCCACGCGGGTAACCGACTCGCCGCGGCCGAAGCGGGTCAGCGCTGCGAGCAGGCAGGCCTGCTGGCGCCAGCTGGCGAAGCTCATGCCGGTCTGGCGGCGGAACAGCCGCGTGAAGTTGCGCCGGCTCATCCCCGCCTGCTGCGCCATGGTGTCGATGTCGACGTCCAGCGCCGGGGCATCGAGCAGGCGCCGGCACAGGCGGGCCAGGCGCGCGTCGCGCGGCAGCGGCGTATTCAGCGGCAGGGCCGGCATCGCAGCGAGCTCGTCCAGCAGCAGCGCCATTACCCGTCCGTCGCGGCCGTCCAGCGCGTATTCGGCCGGCAGGTCCACCGCCTCGTGCAGCAACGCATGCAGCAACGGCGATACCTCGATCACCCGGCAGTGGATCGGCAGGCCGATCGCCTCGGCCGCCTCGCGGCGCACGTAGGCGCTGTGGGTGGACACGGTGCCGCTCATGCGCACCTCGTGCGCCACGCCGGGAGGAATCCACAGCGCCCGCCGCGGCGGAACCACCCAGCTGCCGGCATCGGTGATCACCGTGACCACGCCGGTGGCGGCATAGAGCAGCTGGCCACGTTTGTGCGCGTGGCGGGGAAGCACGAAGTGCGGCGGGTACTCGTTGCCGGTGGTGACGACGTCGCGCGGGGTGTCTTCGTAGTGGACGACGCGGGTGTTGCGCATGCCGGCGGTATGGCCCGAATTCAATAGAAGTTGACCCGTTGATACAAGCGGGCCGCTCGGAGCGACTCTAAAGTGACCGCCCCGGTCACGCAACGACCCACTCCCCGAGCCCTGCCAATGGACATCCGTGTCGACAATGCGCCCCTGCCGCCTTCCGAGGCCGCCGCCACGAGCGTGCCGCGCGCGTCCGACGGCCCTGCCGTCGCGGTGCTCGGCGGCATCAGCTTCGCCCACATGCTCAACGACATGATCCAGTCGCTGATCCTGGCGATCTATCCGTTGCTGAAGGAAGGCTTCCACCTGAGCTTCACTCAGATCGGCCTGATCACGCTGACCTACCAGATCACCGCTTCGCTGCTGCAGCCGCTGGTCGGCATGCTCACCGACCGCCGGCCGATGCCGTACTCGCTGCCGGTAGGCATGGGCTTCACCCTGCTGGGGCTGTTGCTGCTGTCGGTGGCGCCCAGCTTTGCGCTGTTGCTGCTGGCCGCCGCGCTGGTCGGCACCGGCTCGGCGATCTTCCACCCCGAATCCTCGCGGGTTGCCCGGCTGGCCTCCGGCGGACGGCATGGGCTGGCGCAGTCGGTGTTCCAGGTTGGCGGCAATGCCGGCGCCTCGCTCGGGCCGCTGCTGGCGGCGTGGATCATCGTGCCGCACGGGCGCGGTAGCGTGGCCTGGTTTTCGTTGGTGGCGCTGCTGGCGATCGTGGTGCTGCTGCAGGTGGGGCGCTGGTACGGCGAGCATCACGTGGCGCGCGGCCGGACGGTCGTACGGGCGCCCGTCGCCGCGCTCCCGCGGTCGCGGGTGGTCGGCGCGCTGGCGATCCTGGGCCTGCTGATCTTCTCGAAGTATTTCTACCTGGCCAGCCTCAGCAGCTACTACACGTTCTATCTGATCCACACGTTCGGCGTGTCGGTGCAGAGCGCGCAGGTGCATCTGTTCGCGTTCCTCGTCGCCGTGGCCGCCGGTGGCCTGATCGGTGGCCCGGTGGGCGACCGCATTGGACGCAAGTGGGTGATCTGGGTGTCCATCCTCGGCGTGGCGCCGTTCACCCTGTTGCTGCCGCACGTGGGCCTGGCGTGGACCGGCGTGCTGTCGGTGGTGATCGGGCTGATCCTGGCCTCGGCATTCTCGGCCATCCTGGTGTATGCGCAGGAGCTGATTCCCGGACGCGTGGGCATGGTCTCGGGCCTGTTCTTCGGCTTCGCCTTCGGCATGGGCGGCATCGGTGCGGCGGTGCTCGGCAACCTGGCCGACGCGCATGGCATAGCCTACGTCTACCGGCTCTGCGCCTATCTGCCGCTGATGGGGTTGATCACCGTGTTCCTGCCCGATCTGGAGCCGCCGCGGGCGCGGTGACGCCGTCGTGGGCACGGGTTAGCATGACCGGACCGGTCACCCCGCGTGACCTGCGACCCCAAGGAGTCACCCATGCGTTCGAGCAATCCCGTCCTGAAAGAAAAGGTCTTCCAGGGCCCGTTCGCCGCGGGCGAGCGGATGACCATGAACGGCACCATCGCCAAGACCGGCCTGTTGCTGCTGCTGACCGTAGTGACCGGCAGTTGGACCTGGAACCGCTTCGCCGAAGCCGCTGCCGATGGCAACCTGCAGGCGGCGATGGCGGCGGTGTCGCCGTTCCTGTGGGGCGGCTTGCTGGTGGGCTTCGCGCTGGCCATGGTGTCGAGCTTCGCGCCGCGCTGGTCGGGCATCACCGCGCCGCTCTACGCGATTGCCGAAGGCTTCGCGCTCGGCGGCATCTCCGCCTTCATGGAACTGCGGTTCCCGGGCATCGTGCTGCAGGCGATCATGCTCACCGTGGGCGTGCTGGCGGCGATGCTGCTGCTCTACCGCACCGGGGTGATCAAGGTCACCGACAAGTTCCGCATGGGCGTGGTGGCGGCCACCGGCGGCATCATGCTGCTCTACCTGGTGGACATCGGCCTGCGCGCCTTCACCAGCATCCAGATTCCCTTCATCCACGAATCCGGCGCCATGGGCATCGGTTTCAGCCTGCTGGTGGTGGGCCTGGCGGCGCTCAACCTGGTGCTCGATTTCGACATGATCGAGCGCGGCGCCGCGCAGGGCGCGCCGAAGTACATGGAGTGGTTCGGCGCGTTCGCGCTGATGGTCACGCTGGTGTGGCTGTACATGGAAATCCTGCGCCTGCTGTCCAAGGCGCGTCGCTGAGGCGACCGATCCGGGTCAGTCATCAAGCTCGGTCGTCGCGCTCAGTCGTCGCTTTTGGGCAGTTCCGACATCGGCAGGCTGATCCGGATCACCGTGCCCACGCCATCGCCCGGCAGCGCCTCCACGCTGCCGCCGTGTGCGCCGATCATGCCGCGGCAGATCGCCAGCCCCAGGCCGGTGCCCTGCGGGGCGCGGTCGCCGCGGGCCACCGAATAGAACATGTCGAAGATGCGCGCGCGTTCGTCCTCGGGGATGCCCGGGCCGCGGTCGGCCACGTCGATCAGCAGGCGGTCGTCGGCGACGTGCACGGTGATACGCACCGGCTCGTTCGGTGGCGAGAAGCGCGCGGCGTTCTCCAGGATGTTGAACAGCGCCTGCTCGATCAGTGCCGGGTGCACGTACATCAGCACCGCGTCACGCGGCGCGTCGGTCTCTACGCGCAGGTCGGGGAACAGCTTGCGCAACCGGCCCAGCGCCGCGCCGACGATCTCCGCGCTGTCGGTCCAGTCGCGGTTGAGCTTGAGCGTGCCGTGGCCCAGGCGGGTCATGTCGAGCAGGTTCTGGATGTAGCGGTCGAGCCGCTGGCCTTCGCCCAAGATCGAGGCCAGCAGCTCGCGCCGCTCGGTCGCCGGCAGTTTGTCCTCGTAGCTCACCAGGGTGCCGGCGGCGCCGATCATCGAGGCCAGCGGCGAGCGCAGGTCGTGCGACACCGACGACAGCAGCGCGCTACGCAGGCGTTCGGTTTCGCCCTGCACGCGGGCACCCTCCAGCGCATCGGCGAGCCGCGCGCGCTCCAGCGCACGGCCGATGTCCTGCACCATCGCCAGGGCGAGGCTGCGTCGGTCGGGGTTCAGCGCGGCCGGGTCGTCGAAGCGCAGCGCCGCCACGCCGAGGCGATGATCTTCGGTGCCCAGCGGCAGCATCCAGCAGGCGGCGCCGTTGAGCGTGTCGGTATGGCGGCCGGCGGCCTCGGCGTGGCGCTCGCACCAGTCAGCGGCTGCCTGATCCTGGTGGCTCAGCGCGAAGCTGCGCGGCGCGCTGGCGGCTGGCTGCAGACGCTGGTCGGCATCGCGCACGAGCAGCGCGGCGTGGGCGCCCAGCGCCTGAGCCAGCGCCTGGGCGCCGGCCTCGCGCACGGCCTCGGCGTCGGTGCTGGCCGCCAGTTGCTGGCCCAGGCGCAGCAGCGCACGTGCGCGCACCTGTGCGTCTCGCAGCGAGGCCACCTGGCTGGACAGTCGGGTGGCCAGCCGGCTGCACACCAGCGCAGTGACCAGGAAGAGCGTTACCGCCAGCACGTCGTCGGCGTTGGCGATCACCAGCGTGTAGCGCGGCGGCGCGAAGAAGAAGTTGTAGCCGAGGAAGCACAGCACAGCCGTATAGACGGCCACCGCCATGCGCGTGCGCACCGCGACCACCAGCACGGCGATGAGGAAGATCAGCGAGAGATTGGCCACCGACAGGTAGCGGTCGGCGGCGAAGGCGGCCAGGAAGGCGATGCCGGCGGCCAATGTGGCGTAGCCATAGTCGCTGCGTGATCCGCGCGCGCGGGTGCTCCGCCGCCGGCGCGCCTGGGCGCGCTCTGCCGGCGTGGCGATGATGGTCAGCTCCATGTGCGCACCACGACGCAGCAGCTGCTGGGTGAGGGAGATGCCGAGCAGGCGCGCGATCGGCCGCTCGCGGGTACGCCCGAGGATGATCTGGCCCACGCCCTCGCGATCGGCGTGGGCGAGCAGTTCGTCGGCGATCACGTGGCCGCGCAGGATGATCGCCTCGCCGCCCAGCCGCTCGGCCAGCCGCATGGCGGCGTCGAGCCGTTCGCGGCGAGCCGGGTCCAACGTTGCGCCGGTATCGACGAAGGCGACGCTCCACGGTGCGCCGCGCCGCTCGGCGATGCGGCGGGCCACGCGCACCAGGTAGTCGCTCTGGCCGTAGCCGTCGATCGCCGCCAGCACGTGGCGGCGTACCGGCATGGCCGTGCCGCGAGCGAGCATGTGCTCGCGCAGATCGCTGTCGACGTGGCCGGCGATGGTTTCCACCGCCAGCTCTCGCAGCGCAGCCAGGTTGGTTGGCGAAAAGAAGGCATTGAGCGCGGCGGCCGCGGTTTCCGGCACGTAGACCTTGCCCTGCTTGAGCCGGCCTATCAGCTCGCGCGGCGGCAGGTCGACCAACACGATGTCTCGCGCGCGATCGAGAAACGCGTCGGGCACGGTCTCGCGCACGGTGATGCCGGTGATCCGGCGCACCTGGTCGTTGCGGCTCTCCAGATGCTGCACGTTGAGCGCGGTATAGACCTCGATGCCGGCATCGAGCAGCTCGGCGATGTCCTGCCAGCGGCGCGTGTGACGGCCGCCGGGCAGGTTGGTATGGGCCAGCTCGTCGACCAGCAGCACCGCTGGACGCCGCGCCAGTGCGGCGTCGAGATCGAACTCGTTGAACTCGCGTTTGTGCTGCTGCACGGTGCGCCTCGGCAGCACTTCCAGGCCCTCCAGCAGCGCGGCGGTTTCCGCCCGGCCGTGGGTTTCCACCAGGCCAACCACCACGTCCACGCCCTGCCGTTTCAGCTCGCGCGCGGCCGAGAGCATGGCGAAGGTCTTGCCCACGCCCGGGGCGGCGCCAAGGAAGATCTTCAGCCGGTGCTGGTCCGCGCCCTGCGTGGCATGCAGCAGGGCGTCGGCTCGGGCGTCACGCGAGGAATCGGTCATCGTCGTGTCTCGTCGGTGACAGGGCGGATGGAAGGATCAGCGCTTGGCGAGTGCATCCAGCGCCAGGTTGAGTTCGAGCACGTTCACGCGGGGCTCGCCCAGCACGCCGAGCTGCCGCCCCTGCGTGTGTGCGCTCACCAGCGCCTGCACCTGTGTCACGTCGAGCCGGCGAAGCCGCGCCACCCGCGCCACCTGGTACTGCGCCGCGGCCGGGCTGATCTGCGGATCGAGCCCACTCCCCGAGGCCGTCACCAGATCCACCGGCACCGGCGCGTGGTTGCCTGGGTCGGCACCCCGCAGTGCGGCGACGCGCTGCTTCACCGCATCGACCAGGGCCGGGTTGGTCGGCCCCTGGTTCGAGCCGGACGATGCGCCGCCATTGTAGGGGTTGGGCGCGGTGGCCGACGGCCGGCCCCAGAAATAGCGCGGGTCGTCGAACGACTGCCCGATCAGCGCCGAACCGACCGGCTTGCCGTCGCGCGTGATCAGGCTGCCATCGGCCTGGTGTGCGAAGGCGAGCCGGGACAGACCGGTGGCGGCCAGCGGATACAGCACACCGGTGATCACGGTCATCACCAGCAGCATCAGGAAGGATTGGCGCAGTAGCTTGAACATGGGAATGCTCGCTTGGTTGGAATGTGCGGCCACAGCTGGCCACGTGGTGCATTCAGCGATGAAAGATCGCTCGCACTAGAACGTGCCTTGCAACATCACGAAACCGCGGCTGCCGCCGACGTTGCGGGTGTCGTTGGCGTCGAGGAAGCTGGCGGTGCGACGGTAGAAGTCGGCGTTGCTGGCATGGGTGATACCGCCGCTGATCGACCAGTGCGGGTCGAACTGGAATTTCAGCGTGGCGCCGAAGTCGCTGTAGCTCGGACTGCGAGCGCCATTGGCCAGCGGTGTCGCCAGCGCGGTGGTGTAGTGCGTGTGGCCGGCATGCAGGGCCAGGCTCCAGGCATCGGCCAGCGGGAAGCTGGCATCCAGCTGCAGGTAGTCGGTGCCCTTCGAATCGCCGGTGTAGCCCTGCTCGGTGTCCACGCCGAAATAGTCGGTGAGCGCGCGGTTGTACTTCAGGGTGAACTGCTTCCAGCTCAGCGCGGCGTTCGCCTCGGCGGTGTTGAGCGAGCGCGAGGGCAGGCCAGCCTGGTCGAGGTTGGCGCCAGGGTAGACATAGCCGTACACGCCTACGCGCCAGGACCAGTCGCTATTGATGGCCTGGCCGTAGCTGGCGTAAAGATCCAGCTCCATGGCGCCGCCGGGGTAGCTGCGCTCGCTGATGCTCGAACCCCAGAAGCCGGCGGCAAAACCGTCCGGGTTCGCGTAGTCGGCACCGCCCTGGATGGCCGGGCGGCCCCAGGTCTGGGTGAGGCCGCGGAACATGTAGTCGGAGGTAACGGCGACGTTGCCGGTGACCGGATTTGCCGCGGCCTGTTGTGCGGCGGCACCGGCGCAGGCCAGCGAGAGGAGGGCAGTGGATGCCGTGAGGTAACGCAGTTTCATGATGGACTCCGCGTCGCGTGTTGAAGGTGCGACGCACGGGTGGATGGGATGCGATCAGATGCCGGCGTAGCCGCCCAGCTCGTAGTCGTCGCTGACGCTCGGTGCGGGTGCCGTGGCCGGCAGGGGCGACGTGCCGGCGCGCGGCGTGCGCACCGGCAGCGCGATCACCACGCCGCCATCGATCTCATCGGCCGACAGCTTCAGCTGCACGTCGTCGTGCGTGTCATCGGGGAAGGAAACAGAGACTTTCAGGGTATGCATGACGAGGTTTCCGTCAGTGGGTTTAGCGGGCCCGGCGACCGCCGGGCCCTGCGCGCCAGGCCTCAGGCCAGGCCGAGCAGCACCAGCAGCAGGTCGATCAGCTTGATGCCCAGGAACGGCACGATGACGCCGCCCAGGCCGTACACCAGCAGGTTGCGACGCAGCAGTGCACCGGCGCCGAGCGCGCGGTACTTCACGCCCTTGAGCGCGAGCGGGATCAGAAAGATGATGATCAGCGCGTTGAAGATCACCGCCGAGAGAATCGCGCTGCGCGGCGTGGCCAGGTGCATCACGTTGAGCGCGTTGAGCGCGGGGTAGGTGGTGGCGAAAGCGGCCGGGATGATCGCGAAGTATTTGGCGATGTCGTTGGCGATGGAGAACGTGGTCAATGCGCCGCGGGTGATCAGCATCTGCTTGCCGATCTCCACCACTTCGATCAGCTTGGTCGGGTTGGAATCCAGGTCGACCATGTTGCCGGCTTCCTTGGCCGCTTGAGTGCCGGTGTTCATCGCCACCGCCACGTCGGCCTGGGCCAGCGCCGGGGCGTCGTTGGTGCCGTCGCCACACATCGCCACCAGGCGGTTTTCGGCCTGGATCTCGCGGATCAGGCCGAGCTTGGCTTCCGGCGTGGCTTCGGCGAGGAAGTCGTCCACGCCGGCCTCGGCGGCTATCGCTGCGGCGGTGAGCGGGTTGTCGCCGGTGATCATGATGGTCTTGATGCCCATCGCGCGCATCTCGGCGAAGCGCTCCTTGATGTCGCTCTTGACGATGTCCTTCAGCTCGATCACGCCCAGCGCCAGCGCACCGTCGGTGACGATCAACGGAGTGGCGCCGCGGCGGGCGATTTCCTCGGCGATGCGCTTGACCGCCGTGGGTAGGTGGCTGTTCTGCGCATCGAGATGACGCTCCACCGCATCGAGCGCACCCTTGCGGATGAGCCGGCCATCGATATCCACACCGCTCATGCGGGTCTGCGCGGTGAAAGGCACGAACTGCGCGTCGCCCTCGGCCAGCGTGCGTGGCGCCAGGCCATAGCGCTCGCGCGCCAACGTCACCACGCTGCGGCCTTCGGGCGTTTCGTCGGCCAGCGAGGCGAGCTGGGCCGCTTCGGCAAGGATGCGCTCGTCGATGCCCGGCGCCGGCGCGAAGGCGACCGCCTGGCGGTTGCCCAGGGTGATCGTGCCGGTCTTGTCCAGCAGCAGCACGTCGACGTCGCCCGCCGCTTCCACCGCACGGCCGGAGGTGGCGATCACGTTGGCGCGGATCATCCGGTCCATGCCGGCGATGCCGATCGCCGACAGCAGCGCGCCGATGGTGGTGGGGATCAGGCACACCAGCAGCGCCACCAGCACGGTGAGGGTGATCGGATGGCCGCTGCCGGCCGCCTGCACGCTGTAGATGGAGTACGGCAGCAGGGTGACGCAGGCGAGCAGGAAGATCAGGGTGAACTTCGCCAGCAGGATGGTCAGCGCGATCTCGTTCGGCGTCTTGCGTCGTGCCGCGCCTTCGACCATCGCGATCATGCGGTCGAGGAAGGTCTCGCCCGGGTTGCGGGTGATGCGCACCACCAGCCAGTCCGACAGCAGCTGGGTGCCACCGGTGACGGCGCTGCGATCGCCGCCTGCCTCGCGGATCACCGGTGCGGATTCGCCGGTGATCGCGCTTTCGTTGACGCTGGCGGCGCCCACGATGGCCTCACCGTCGCCTGGCAGGATGTCGCCCGCCTGCACCAGCACCACGTCACCGGCGCGCAGGTCGGCCGAGGACATCAGGGTGACCGCCGCATCGCGCTGCGGTGCGGCCAGCTTCTTGGCCAGCACGTCCTTGCGGGAGCTGCGCAGCGCATCGGCCTGCGCCTTGCCGCGGCCCTCGGCCAGCGCCTCGGCGAAGTTGGCGAACAGCAGGGTGAACCACAGCCACAGGCTCACGGCGAAGATGAAGCCGGTCGGCGCCTCGCCGTGGCCGGCCAGCGCCTGCACCCACAGCCCGGTGGTGAACAGGCTGCACAGGAACACCACGAACATCACCGGGTTGCGGAACTGCAGCCGCGGCGAGAGCTTGCGGAAGGAATCGGCGACGGCAGCCAGCACCAGCTCACGGTTGAACTGGCTCGTCGCATGCGTGTGCGAAGTCATGGATCAGTGTCCCAGCAGAGATTCGACGATCGGCCCCAGGGCCAGCGCCGGCAGGAAGGTCAGTGCGCCAATCACGATCACCACGCAGGCCAGCAGCGTGACGAACAGCGGCGTGTGGGTGGGCAGCGTGCCGGCCGACGGCGGCACGCTGCGCTTGGCGGCCAGCGAGCCGGCCATGGCGAGCATCGCCACGATCAGCGGATAGCGGGCCAGGAACATGCAGATGCCCAGCAGTACGTTCCAGAACGGCGTGTTGGCTGACAGTCCGCCAAACGCGCTGCCGTTGTTGTTGGACGCGGAGCTGACCGCGTAGAGCATCTCGCTGAAGCCGTGCGCGCCGGGATTGGCCACGCCGCCGAACCCGGCCGGGACCATCACCGCGATGGCGGTGCCGATCACCACCAGCGCGCAGGGAATCAGCACGGCGATCGAGGCCATCTTCATCTCGTGCGCCTCGATCTTCTTGCCGAGGTATTCGGGCGTGCGGCCCACCATCAGGCCGGCGATGAACACCGCCACCACGGCGAACGCGAGCATGCCGTAGAGGCCCGAGCCGACGCCGCCGAAGATCACCTCGCCGAGCTGGATCAACCACATCGGGACGAGCCCGCCGATCGGCGTGAACGAGTCATGCATCGCATTGACCGAACCGTTCGAGGCAGCGGTGGTGGCGGTGGCCCAGATCGTCGAATTGACGATGCCGAAGCGCGTTTCCTTGCCTTCCATGTTGCCGCCGGCCTGCAGCGCCGAGGCGTGCTGGTCCACGCCCAGCCCGTGCAGCAGCGGATTGCCGGCCTGCTCGGCGCCCGTGCACACCAGCAGCAGCGGCACGAAGATCACCAGCATCGCTGCCAGCAGCGCCCAGCCCTGGCGACGGTCGCCAACCATCTTGCCGAAGGTGTAGCAGAGCGCCGCCGGAATCAGCAGGATCGCCAGCACCTCGAAGAAATTGCTCAGCGGTGTGGGGTTCTCGAACGGGTGCGCCGAGTTCACGTTGAAGAAGCCGCCGCCGTTGGTGCCCAGCTGCTTGATCGCGATCTGCGAGGCGGCCGGACCCATCGGCAGGGTCTGCGTGGTCACTGGCACATCATGCGCGGCGTCGTGGCCGGCGGCGTCCTTGACGGTCTCGATGTAGTGCGTGGTCTGCAGCACTGGCACTTCGGCATAGGGCTTGAAGTTCTGCACCACACCCTGCGACACCAGCACCAGGGTCAACAGCAGCGACAGCGGCACCAGCACGTACAGCGTGCTGCGCGTGAGGTCGACCCAGAAGTTGCCCAGGCCGGTGGCGCTCTTGCGTACGAAGCCGCGGATCACCGCGATCAGCACCGCGATGCCGGTGGCGGCGGAGAGGAAGTTCTGCACCGCCAGACCCAGCATCTGGGTCAGGTAGCTCATGGTCGATTCGCCGCCGTAGCCCTGCCAGTTGGTGTTGGTGGCAAAGCTGATGGCGGTGTTCATCGCCGAGTCCGGCGACACCGCGGCCATGTGCGCGGGGTTCAGCGGCAGCCACAGCTGCAGGCGCTGCAGCGCGTACACCGCCAGCAGGCCGAGCAGGTTGAACACCAGCATCGCCCAGGTGTACTGCTTCCAGCCCATGTCCTCCTCGGGATGGATGCCGCAGACGCGGTAGAGCACGCGCTCCACCCCAGCACCCAGCCGCGTGACGCGGTTGGGCGCGTCGGAGAACACGCATGCCATGTAGCTGCCGAGCGGTTTCACCAGCAGCAGGAGTACGCCCAGGAACAGGGCGATCTGGAGATAGTCGTTGGTGGTCATTCGAACCACTCCGGCTTGAGCAGGGCCACGCAGAGGTAGCCCGCGACAGCCACTGCGATCGCAGCGGCCAGTGCATAGAGGATGGTCATGGCAGGTTCCGTCGGGTAAATCGCGGGATTGGCGCGGCTCAGCGCCGGCCGAGGCGGTCGCAGAGGCGAACGAGGCCGGCGGTCAGGACGACCAGCGCGGCAACGAGCAGGAGGTAGGGAATGTCCAAGCGGGCGACTCCATCAAGGCGATGGCGCGCACTCTAGGAACCGGCCCATAAGAAAGGGGTAGCGCGAATGCGCTCCCCCATATAGATCGCGTAAAAATTTGGCTGCCGCCCGGGCCGGGCGGCCCCCGCCGTCAGCCGCCGATCACGACCGGCTCCGGCTCCAGCGTCACGCCGAAGGCCTCGCGCACGCGGGCGATCACCTGCTGGGCCAACGCCCACAGTTCCGGCCCGCTGGCGTGGCCGTGGTTGACCAGCACCAGTGCATGGCGGTGCGAGATGCCGGCATCGCCTTCGCGGTGGCCCTTGAGGCCGGCGGCCTCGATCAGCCAGGCGGCGGAGAGCTTCCAGCGGCCATCCTTTCCGGGCCAGGCAACCAGCTCGGGATGCGCGCGCTTCAAGGCTTCGCCGGTGGCCGCGTCGACGATGGGGTTCTTGAAAAAGCTGCCGGCGTTGCCGATCACCGCCGGGTCCGGCAGCTTGCGCGAGCGCAGGTGCACCACGGCCTCGGCCACGTGGAACGATGCGGGCTTGGCCACGCCCATGCGCTCCAGCTCTTCGCGGATGCCCGCATAGTCCAGCCGCAGCTCGTGGCTGCGCGGCAGCGCGAAGCGCACGGCGGTGACGATGTAGCGGCCCGGCTCGCGCTTGAACAGCGAGTCGCGGTAGCCGAACGCGCAGGCGGTGTGATCGAGCGTCACCACCCGGTGCTCGCGCGTGTCCCAAGCTTCCACGCTCTCGATGAACTCGGCCACCTCGGTGCCGTAGGCGCCGATGTTCTGGATCGGCGCGGCGCCGACGGTGCCGGGAATCAGTATCAGGTTTTCCAGCCCGGCCAGGCCCTGGCCCAGCGTCCAGCGCACGAAGTCGTCCCAGCGCTCGCCCGCAGCTACGGCGACGCGGGCGGTGTCGCCATCCGCCTCCACCTGCACGCCCTGCGTGGCCATCGCCAGCACGGTGCCGGGGTAGTCGCTGGCGAACAGCACGTTGCTGCCTTCGCCCAGCACCAGCACCGGGCCGCTTTTGACGGCGGGGAAGGCGAGCAGTTCGGGCAGCTTGCTGGCATCGCGGATCTCCGCCAGCAGGTGCGCCTTCGCCGCCACGCGCAGCGTGTTGCGATGGGCCAGCGGCGCGTTCTCGATCAGCGCGTAGCCGCCCATGTCGATGCGCTGGACGGGCAGGGTGTGGTCAGCGGACATCGGCCGCTCCGCGCTGGCGACGGATCTCCTCGACGCACTCGGCGATCAGCGCCGGGCCGCGATAGATCAGCCCGGAGTAGATCTGCACCAGTGAGGCGCCGGCGCCGAGCTTTGTCACCGCGTCGTCGCCTTCCAGGATGCCGCCCAAGCCGATGATGCCGACCTTGCCCTTGAGTCGCTCGGCCATGCCGCGCTGCACGGCGGTGGCGCGGGCCATCAGCGGCCGGCCGGACAGCCCGCCGGCTTCCTGCGATTGCCGATCGCTGGTCACCGCACTGTGGTCGACGGTGGTGTTGGTGCAGATCACGCCGTCCACGCCGCTGGCCAGCAGCACATCGGCGATGGCGTCGAGCTCGGCTTCGGTGAGGTCCGGCGCGATCTTCAGCAGCATCGGCTTGCGCGCGCCGTGCTGGGCGCCGAGGCGCTCCTGCGCCTCGCGCAGGGTGCCGATGAAGCGGCGCAGGGTCTCCTCTTCCTGCAGGTCGCGCAGGCCCTGGGTGTTCGGTGAGGAAATGTTCACCGTGACGTAGCTGGCGCGTGCGTAGACGCGCTCCAGGCAGAACAGGTAGTCGTCGACCGCCTTCTCGTTAGGCGTGTCCTTGTTCTTGCCGATGTTGATGCCGAGCACGCCGCGGTACGACGACTTCTCCGCATTGCGCACCAGCGCATCGACGCCGGCGTTGTTGAAGCCAAGCCGGTTGATGATCGCCTCGTGCGCAGCAAGCCGGAACATCCGTGGCTTGTCGTTGCCCGGCTGCGGGCGCGGCGTGGTGGTGCCCACCTCGACGAAACCGAAGCCCAGCGCACCGAGCGCATCGAGATGGTCGGCGTTCTTGTCCAGCCCTGCGGCGAGCCCGACCGGATTGGGGAAGCGCAGGCCGAACGCGTCCACCGGCAGGCCCTGCGGCGGCTTGGCGACGAAGCGCAGCAGCTCGCTGCGATGCGCCACATCCAGCGCATACAACGTGGCGCCGTGGGCGGTTTCCGGCTCGAGTGCGAACAGCAGGGGGCGAAGATAGGAGTACATGCGTCAGCTCAAGGTGCCCACGTAGACGCGGGTGTCGTAGGTGAAGTCGATGCGGCCGTCCACCGAGGTGGCATCGAACAATGTACGTAACGCGTCGAGCATCGGTGCGTGTTGCGGATGGCCGGGGGCGGGCGCGTAGGAGGAGGACATCAGGCGGCCCTTGAGTTCGTCGAAGTTCAGCCGCTGGCCGTGGTCGAAGCGGGCGGTGCCCCGGAAGTCGGTGCCGAACCAGGCGCGCATGCGCGGCTCGTCGGCGTAGCGCTCGGCTACGCTGGTGTAGTCGGTGCCGTAGCGCTGCAGCAGCGCTTCATAGCCTTCGAGAAACGGCGTGCCGCCGAGGTGTCGTGTGTTCCAGACGATCGCGGCCAGCCCGCCTGGGCGCAGGATGCGCGCGAACTCGCGACGGGTCGCCGCCTCGTCGAACCAGTGGAACGCTTGCGCCACCACGATCAGCGCGACACTGGCGTCGGGCAGGCCGGTGGCGTCGGCGCGCCCATCCACTGCTCGGAAGTTCGGATGACTACCGAGCCACTGCTCGGCGGCCGCGCGCATCGCCGCATTGGGCTCCACGGTGGTGACACGATGGCCGGCATCGAGAAAGAGCTTTGTCGAGATACCGGTACCGGCGCCGACGTCGGCGACGTCCCACGACGCATCCACGCCATGTTCGCGGTGCAGCCAGTCGACCAGCGCGGTCGGGTAGTCGGGGCGATAGCGCACGTAGTCGGCGACGCGGTCGCTGAAGCGTTCGGTGCTGCGCAGGTCGGGCATGGGATTTTAGCCGGTGAGCATCTGGCCGCCGTCCACGGCGAGGGTCTGGCCGGTGATCCATCCGGCCCAGGGCGAGGCGAGGAACAGCGCGGCGTGGGCGATCTCCTCCGGGGTGCCGAAGCGGCCGAACGGGATCTTCGCCAGCGTGGCGGCGTACAGCGAGGGATCGTCGCGCTTGCGTCGATCCCACAGGCCATCGTCGAAGGCGATGGAGCCGGGGGCAATGGCGTTCACCCGGATGCCATCGGCCGCCAACGCCAGGGCCTGGGAAGAGGTGTAGTGACTCAGCGCCGCCTTGATCGCCGCATAGGGCGCACCGCTGGCGCGCGGGCGCAGTGCGGCGATCGAGCTGGTGTGCAGGATGCTCGCGTGTGCGCTGCGCTGCAGGTGCGGCAAGGCGGCACGCGATGCCCGCACGGCGGCCAGCAGGTCGATGTGGAAGTTGGCCGTCCAGCCCTCGTCATCGTCGCTGAAGCCGTAGCCGGTGGCGTTGTTCACCAGCACGTCGATGCCGCCGAGCGCGCGCGCGGCCGCGGCGATGTAGTGGTCGATGGCGGCCGGGTCGGCCAGGTCGCAGGACTGCTTGTGGGTGACCACGCCCTGGGCGCGGATCGCTTGCGCCACTTCGGCGAGCGCGACCTCGCCGCGGGCGCACACCGACACCCCGGCGCCAGCCTGGGCGAAGGCGAGGGCAATGCTGCGGCCAATGCCGCGGCTGCCTCCGGCCACCACCACGCGGTAGCCGTCGAGGCGAAAGGGAACTTCGGTGCTGTCGACCCCGATCATGGCCTGACCAGGTGGAACAGCCCGAGCAGCAGGGTCCAGAAGAACAGCATGCCGACCACGCTCAGAACCAGCTGGGCATAACCCAGCACCAGCCCGGTCACGGCGAGGCCGTCGCCATCGAGCGGTTCGGAGACGGTCTGGCAGATCTCGCGGCGGGCGAGGTGCCCGCAGATCACGGCGACGATCGCGCCGATGAAGGGCAGCACGGTCCAGCCGGCAATGCCGAAGCACAGGCTGACCACGGCCAGGGTGCTGGTGCTGCGAGGGGCGGACGTCATGGTCATCGCGGGAACCCCCAAACCTCGGGCAGAAGGTTACGGTGCGCGCGAACGAGAAGTCCGCGCGCACCGGTCATGCTTACAGGTCGAACTTGATGCCCTGGGCCAGCGGCAGCGAATCGGAGTAGTTGATGGTGTTGGTCTGGCGACGCATGTAGACCTTCCACGCATCCGAACCGGACTCGCGACCGCCGCCGGTTTCCTTCTCGCCACCGAACGCGCCGCCGATCTCGGCGCCGGAGGTGCCGATGTTGACGTTGGCGATGCCGCAGTCGCTGCCGGCCGCCGACAGGAACTGCTCGGCCACCTTCAGGTTCTGCGTGAAGATCGCCGAGGACAGGCCCTGCGGCACGTCGTTCTGCATCTCGATGGCTTCGTCGATGCTGTCGAACGGCATCACGTAGAGGATCGGCGCGAAGGTTTCCGACTGCACCACTTCGTCGGAGTTCTTCAGGCCGGTGATGATGGTCGGCAGCACGAAGTTGCCCTTGCGATCGGTCAGCGCCGCACCGCCGGTGGCGATGGTGCCGCCCGAGGCCTTGGCCTTCTCCACCGCGGCCAGGTAGGCCTTCACGCTTTCCGGGCTGTTCAGCGGGCCCATCAGGGTGGTCGACAGGGTCGGATCGCCGATCTTGCCCTCGACCTGCTTGTACGCCTTGACCAGGGTCTCCAGCACGGTGTCGTAGATCGAGCTGTGCACGAACAGGCGGCGGGTGGTGGTGCAGCGCTGGCCGGCGGTGCCGACGGCGCCGAACACGATGCCCGGGATCGCCAGCTTCAGGTCGGCGCTCTGGTCCAGGATGATCGCGTTGTTGCCGCCCAGCTCGAGCAGCGAGCGACCCATGCGGTGCGCCACGCGCTCGCCGACCATGCGGCCGACCTTGGTCGAGCCGGTGAAGCTGATCAGCGGGATGCGCTTGTCGTCGACGAACTTCTGCGCCAGCTCGTTACCGCCGTCGTTGAACAGGAAGAAGATGTCCGGGAAGCCGGCATCCTTCAGCGCCTCGTTGCAGATCTTCATCGTGGCGATCGCCGACAGCGGCACCTTCGGCGAGGGCTTCCAGATGCAGATGTCGCCGGCGATGGCAGCCAGCATGGCGTTCCAGGCCCACACCGCGACCGGGAAGTTGAACGCCGAAATGATGCCGACCAGGCCCAGCGGCTGGTACTGCTCGTACATGCGGTGACCGGGGCGCTCCGAGTGCATGGTGTAGCCGTAGAGCATGCGGCTCTGGCCCACCGCGAAGTCGGCGATGTCGATCATCTCCTGCACTTCGCCGTCGCCCTCGGGCTTGATCTTGCCCATCTCCAGCGCAACCAGGCTCCCAAGCGCATCCTTGTGCTTGCGCAGCGCTTCGCCGCACAGGCGCACGGCCTCACCGCGGCGCGGCGCCGGGGTGGTACGCCACACCTTGAAGGCGGCCTGCGCGCGCTCGACGATGGTCTCGTAGTCGGCCTGGCTGGAGGCATGCACCGCCGCAATCACCTCGCCGGTGGCCGGATTCACCGGGCGCAGCGTGCCCGCATCGGTGGTCTTGGACCATTCGCCCTGGCCGAGATACGTGCCGGACTGCTCGGCGGACAGGCCGAGCGCCTTGAGGATTTCGTGGGACATGCGTACTCCTTGGAACGGCTTTCGCGACGAGATGTGGCGCCGCGGTGAAAACCGCAAGTCTAGCAGGCCCATCGGGTCGGGCCGACCCCCGCGCCAGTGGGGAGGCGTCGCCGCGGGAGCGTCATCCATGCCAGAATTCCGCCGCTGCCCTCGTAGCTCAGTTGGATAGAGCGGCCCCCTCCTAAGGGGCAGGTCGGACGTTCGAATCGTCTCGAGGGCACCATTTTCCAGTGCAACAGGCCGGCGTATGCCGGCCTGTTTGCTGTTGAGCTGGTGGTGGCTGTTGACGGGGCTCAAGCGAGCCAGCGGGCAGGTCGCCGCCCACCGGCGGCAGTGAGTTCAGCGGGTGGCTGCGGGCGCCGCGGTGGCGGGAAGCGTCAGCGTGGCGACGAAACCGCCGCCAACGCGATTCTGCAACTGCAGGTGGCCGCCGCACAGTTCGGCCGCGCGCTTGACGATGCTCAGGCCCAGGCCGCTGCCCGCGGGGCCGCTGCGGGCCGGATTACCGCGCAGGAACGGACGCCCAAGTTGCGACAGCAAGGTGTCGGGGACGCCCGCGCCGCGGTCCTCCACGCTCACCTGCACGCCGCCGTCGCGCAGCTGCACGGCAACCCGGAAGGGCGCCGCGCCGTAGCGCTCGGCGTTGTCCATGAGGTTGCCCAGGGCGCGGCGCAGCAGGCTAGGGCGGCTACGCAGGCGCACGCTGTCCGGCCCTTCGTAATGCCAGTCGTCCGGCTGGCGGCGCAGGGCCATCAGCTGCACGAGCAGGGTGACGAGGTCGATCTCGCGTAAGGGCTCGTCGCTGCCGTCGCGCACGTAGGCCAGACACTGCGCGAGTGCGCCATCGAGTTCTTCCAGGTCGGTGACCATCGCCTCGCGGCGCGCCGGATCGTCGGCATCGCCCAGCTCCAGCGCCAGGCGCAGGCGGGCCAGCGGCGTGCGCAGGTCATGCGAAATGCCCGCCAGCATCAGCTCCCGCTCGCGCGCGCCCTGGCGCAGCGACTCGCCGGCGGCGCCCAGCGCATCGGCGAGCTCGCGTACCTCGCGTGGGGTGCCGCGCAGCTGATCCTGCACCGGCTGGCCGCCGACCAGCGCCGGCGCGTGCGCGGCGAGCCGCTCCAGCGGGCGGGTGAGCAGGCGCGCGGCGAGTGTGGCTACGGCGAACGCGACCAGGCCGGCAAACAGCATCAGCGTCAGCATCGACCGCACCACCTGGCGGCGGAAGCTCACCGCCTGCATCACGATCCACTCGCCAGGACGATGGACGCTGCGCACCCAGATCTGCGCTTCCGGCCGCTGCACCACCACCACCCGCGAAGGGTCGCCGAGCAGCTGGCCGGCCACTTCGCCGATCTGGCGGACCATCGGCAGTACGGGCCGGCGCGACGGCGGGGGGGATTCGCTGGTGAGGCGGACGTGGCTCTGCCCCAGCCGCGTGAGCATGTCGCGCGAGGCCGCGTCGTCGCGGCCAGCGAGCGCATCGACCGAGCTGGCGGTGGCGGCCACCAGCCGGCCGTACGAGTCACCAAGCCCGCGCAGGCCGGCGCGGGTGGACAGCACGCCGCCCAGCGTCAGCGCCAGCAACAGCGCGGCCACCAGCAGCGCGAGGATCAACGAGAAGGTGGTTGGCGCGCGCTTCATGCCGGCGGGTCTCCCTGCGGCACGAACACGTAGCCCTCGCCCCATACCGTCTGCAGCCAGCGTGGCTGGCGCGGATCGTCCTCGATGCAGCGGCGCAGGCGCGAGACCATCACGTCGATGCTGCGGTCGAACGCGTCGTGCTCGCGACCCCGCGCCAGCGCAATCAGCCGCTCGCGGCTGAGCGTCTCGAACGGGTGCGCCACCAGCGCGGCCAGCACGGCGAACTCGCCGCTGGTCAGACGCACCGGGGTCTCATCGTCCAGCAACTGGCGGGTGGCTGGAGCGAAGGTGAAGCGGCCGAAGCGCACGCTGGCCTGCTCGGCCTGCGGCGCGCCGATCACCGCCCGCGGCTGCCTCCGCAGCACGGCACGGATGCGCGCGACCAGCTCGCGCGGGTTGCAGGGCTTGCCCAGGTAATCGTCGGCGCCGATCTCCAGGCCGACGATGCGGTCCACGTCGTCGCCCTTGGCGGTGAGCATGATGATCGGTGTCTGCACGCCATCGGCGCGCAGCTCCCGGCACAGCTGCAGGCCGTCGGCGTCGGGCAGCATCAGGTCGAGCACGATCAGGTCGACGTGATGTTCGGCGAGTGCGCGGCGCATGCCCACCGCGTTGGCCACGCCGCGCGCGTGCAGGCCCTGCTGGACCAGGTAGCGCTCCAGCAGGTCGCGCAGGCGCAGGTCGTCGTCGACGACGAGGATGTGGGGCGATTCCATGCAGCGACTATCGCGTGCGCTGCGCGCCAGCGGCAAGCGGGCCGGCGGGGCATTTGCAAGCAGATGTTTCTGCCGGGCGGCGGCGCAACATTCCCTCACACGGGCGACCCGAGCGGACACACCTCGCCCGGGCCTGGCGCGGAACAGTGGCATCACGCAGTCCGATGCCCCGGGCGGCGTTTCCCCCCAATCGCTCAGGAGAGTCCGTCATGTCCATTGCTTCGACTGTGATTGCATCCACGCTGCGCTCCGCCTCGCTGGCTGCGCTGTGCCTCGTCGCCTTGGCCGCCACCTCGCCGGCTCAGGCCGGAGTCGGCCGCGGTTTCCGCGCCGTCGGCGGTGGCCAGCGGATCGGCCACGGCGCCGCCACGTTTCGCAACGCCCAGGGCGGGATCACCCACACCCACGGCACCCACGCCGCCGGGCCGAACGGGCGGGGGGTGCATGGTGCCTATACTTCGGTCAATCCGGACGGCAGCGCGCAGCACCAGGGAGCCACCCACATCGCCGGTGCCCGCGGCGGCAATTTCAACGGCAGCAACAGCGTCACGCGCAACGCCGACGGTTCGGCGAACGGCAGCTACCAGCGCAGCGGCAACAACGCCGCCGGTGGCAGCTACAGCAGCAGCGGGAGCTACGCCCGCGGTGCTGACGGCAGTGCCTCCGGCTCGCGCGCCACCGCGGTTACCGGCGCCAACGGCAACACGTACCAGGGCCAGACCACTTACACCAAAGGCCAGGGCGTGACCCACACCGGCTCGTGCCACGACGCGCAGGGCAACGCGATCAGCTGCCGCTGACGCGTCCACCCCACCGGAGGAGTTCTCCCGATGTTTCGATCCCTCTTCGGCGCCGTCGCGCTGATGCTGGCCGGCCCGGCGTTGGCCCAGGCCGATCTGCAGCCGCTGGGCCGGCGCGCCGACGCCAATCACGACGGCGTGGTCAGCCGCGAGGAGTACCTTGCGGCGCGTGCGGCGCAGTTCGATCGCTTCGATCGCAACCATGACGGCTACCTCGACAGCGCCGACGCCGAGGCGCTTCCCGAGCCGGCCGGTCGCCTGTTCCAGGCGATGGAGCGGCTGGCCGACGCGGACAGCGACGGTCGCGTCAGTCGCGCTGAGTTCAACGGCATGCCGACACGCGGCTTCGATCGCATGGATGCGAACCAGGACGACGTGCTCGAACCGGACGAGATGCAGCGTGCCATGCAGAACACGCAGCGGCTCGGCCGCGTCAGTCACTGAGGCGGCAGTCATGGTCAGAGGATTGCGACATCCGTGGATCCTGGCGGTTGCTGTGTTGCTGGTACTGGCCGAATGGTCCTGGCGGCGGTTCTCGCGGCGCGGCTACGACGCCCGCGAAGCCGCCGCCTCGCTCGGCGTGGCGATAGGCCATGTGGTGGTCGGTGGCATCGGTGCGGCGGTGGTGGCCGCGGCGCTCGCGCTGGCCGCGCAACTGGCGCCGGTGCATTGGCCATGGCGCGATTGGCGCACCTGGCTGGCCGGCTTCGTGCTGGTGGAGTTCGCCTACTACTGGTTCCACCGCTGCAGCCACACGGTGCGCTGGATGTGGACGACCCATCTGGTGCATCACACGCCCGAGCAGATCACGCTGCTGTCGTCGCTGCGACTGGGCTGGACCAACCTGTTTTCGCTGGGCTGGTTGTTCTACCTGCCCGTGGTGCTCGCCGGCTTCGATCCGCGCATGGTGGCGGTCCTGCTGGCGTTCGACCTGCACTACCAGTTCTTCCTGCACACCGAGGCGGTCGGCCGGCTGGGGCCCCTGGAGTGGGTGCTCAACACGCCGGCGCATCACCGGGTGCACCACGGTTCCAATCCGGCCTATCTGGACTGCAACTATGGCGGCGTGCTGATCGTGTTCGATCGCCTGTTCGGTACGCTGCGCACGGAACGAGCGGACGAGCCGTTGCGCTACGGGCTGGCGCATCCGCTGGAGACGCTCCATCCGCTGCGCCTGGTGTTTCGGCCGTGGCGGCAGCTGTTCATGGACATGCGCGCCGCTCGCGGCGTGGGTGCTGCGCTGAAAATCGCCCTCGGGAGACCGTGATGGATCGCAACGGAAAGAGGTGGTGGCTTGGTGCCTGCCTGTTGTTGATGGCCGGCGGCGCGCTGGCCCAGACACGCGGCGGGTGGGCGGAGCGCTGGCGTGAGCGGCAGTCCGATGCCGGCGTCGAAGCGTCGCTTCCTGCCGGCACGCGGGTGGTGCGCGATGTGGCCTACGGCAGCGACCCGCGGCAACGCTTCGACGTCTACGCACCGGCCCAGGCGCTCGATGCGCCGGTGATCCTGCTGGTCCACGGCGGTGGCTGGCGCCGCGGCGACAAGGCGATGCCGGGCGTCGTCGCGAACAAGGTTGCTTACTGGGTGCCGCGCGGGGCGGTGGTGATCTCGGTGAACTACCGCATGCTGCCCGACACGCCGCCGCTGGAGCAGGCGCGCGACGTGGCCCGCGCTCTCGCGCTGGCCCAGCGCCGCGCGCGCGAGTGGGGCGGGAATCCCGCCCGCTTCGTGCTGATGGGGCACTCCGCTGGCGCGCATCTGGTGGCCTTGCTGGCCGCGCGACCGGAACTGGCCGGCGAGCAGGGCGCACGTCCCTGGCGTGGCACGGTATCGCTCGACAGCGCCTGCCTGGACGTGGTGCAGACCATGCGCGGGCGCCACTTTCCGCTCTACGACGAAGCCTTCGGCACCGACCCGGCCGACTGGCTGGCCGTCTCGCCGTTCCAGCAGCTGCGCGCGGCACCGGCGCCGTTCCTCGCGGTGTGCTCCAGCCGCCGCCGCGACTCCTGCCCGCAGGCGCACGCCTTCGTCGACAAGGCGCACGCGCTGGGCAGCCGTGGCCGCGTGCTCGAAGAAGATCTCTCGCACGCCCAGATCAACAAGACCCTGGGCGTGCCGTCGGACTACACCACCGAGGTCGACACATTCATGCGCTCGGTGTGGTGACGAAAAAAAGGGCCGGAACGTTGTCGTTCCGGCCCTGAATTTGTGGTGGAGCCAGGGAGGATCGAACTCCCGACCTCGTCATTGCGAACGACGCGCTCTCCCAGCTGAGCTATGGCCCCACATGAGCTGCGCATGGTAGCAGCGCATCCGGGGCTCGCCAAGACCCCGCCGCGCCACCGGCTCAGCCGGGCAGCAGGCCGGGCAGGCGATCGTGCAGCACGCCGTGGCGCCAGCCGTCGAGGACCTCCGGCCACTCGGCAGTGACCACGTACTCCTCCAGCACCTTGCGCGGGCAGAGCAGGCCGCTGGGCAGGTCCAGCTCGGTGGCGAGTGCGTCCACGCAATCCTTCATGGCCGCCAGCGCCTTCTTCGCTTCGCCCTGCGGATGGGTGGGAATGGCCGCGGTGGCGGCGATCTCGCTGTCATCCAACGGCTGGCGCAGCAGTTCGAACAACTCCGCGCGCTGGGGCGAGCGCAGCGCACGCTGGCCGCGGCTGCGCTGGTCCAGCTCGGCCAGCGTGCCGGACGGGTGCTGGGCCAGGCTCATCACCAGGGTGTCTTCGAGCAGCCACGGGCGCGGGCGGTCGAGCGCGCGGGCGGTGCGGTCGCGCCACAGCAGCACCCGGCGCAGCATGGCCTGCTGTCGGGGCGTCCATTCGGCGGCGCCACGCATGGCGCGCTGCGGTTGCGCCTCGCCTTCGCGGGCACCGGCACGATACTTGAGGCGCTCGCAATCTTCGGCATGCCAGGCGCTGCGGTCGCGCTGTTGCAGGCGCTCACTGAGCTGGTCGTGGATGGAGTCCATGTAGACCACGTCGAGCGTGGCGTACAGGCGCTGGGAATCGGTGAGGGGGCGCTGCAGCCAGTCCGAGCGCGTCTCGCCCTTGTCCAGATCGACACCGCACAGTTCGGCCACCAGGGTGCGGTAGCTCACGCCCAACCCCATGCCGACGAAGGCCGCGGCGATCTGGGTGTCGAACAGCGTGCGGGGGCCGCCGGGTAGCAACGGCGCCAGAGTTTCCAGGTCTTCGCCGGCGCTGTGCATCACGGTCACCGCACCGCCGCGATGCAATGTGGGGTGCAGCGCGTCGGCGAGATCGAAGGCCAGCGGATCGATCAGCGCGTAGTGCCCCTGCCAGCCCAGCTGCAGCAGGGCGAGTTGCGGGTAGAAGGTGTTGCGGCGCATGAACTCGGTGTCCATGCCCACGATCGCGCCCGCCGGCAGTGCGGCCAGCCAGCGATCGAGTGCGTCGCGCTGGTCGATCCATTCGGCGTCGTTGGGCAGGGCGGGCAGGGACATGCGGCAGTTCCTTCGGAAATCGGGCGTCGCCGTGGACACGGCGTGCGGGCGAGACGATGCGACCGGTGGTCGATTGCCCGCGGTGGGCGTGGCACGATAACAGGCCCCACGAGGACGCCCCAAGATGCCCAGCAGCACGAACGTCGCCCGACAGCGCGCCCTTGGCGGTGCCCTTGGCGTGCTCGTGCTGGCGTTCGCGCTGACCTATCACTTCTTCCCGCGGGTGTTCCACGTCAATCCGGACGATGTGGCACCGCGCCGTTCGATGGCGCTGGGCGTGGCCACGCCTGCGCGCTCGGCATCCAGCGCATCCACGCTGGTAGATCCGGGCGAAATCGATGCGGGCCCGCCGCTGACGCTGGCCCCGGCGGCGGTGATCGCTGCACGCACCGCCCACCGCAACCCCGACATGCCGCAGCAGAAGGGCGAGGACCCGCCCGAGGTGGTTGCACTGCTGGTGCGCGCCGACAAGGCCCTGCATGCCGGTCAGGTGGCCGGGGCCGACGACAGCGCCGCCTCGCTCTATCAGCAAGCGCTGAAACTGAAGCCGGACAGCCGCCGCGCCCTCGAGGGCCTGTACGAATCGCGGGCGCGGCTGGTGGCCGCGATCGGCCAGGACATCGCGGTGGGTGACGCCGATTCGGCCAAGGACCTGCTCGCCACCCTGCGCACGCTGCCTGGCTCCGACGACGACGTGAAGACGCTGCAGAACAGCCTGGACACCCTGGTGAAGGTGCGCCCGATGCTGGCCCAGGCGGCGACGCTGCTGGATCAGGGCCGCGCGGACCAACCCGACGGTGGCAATGCGCTGGCGATCTACCGCCAGGTGCTCACGCTGGACCCACAGAACGCCGTGGCGCAACAAGGCCTGCTGCAGGTGCAGCGTGCCGTGCTGGACCGGGCGCTGGCCGCGGTTGCCCAGAACGATTTCGCCGGGGCGGACAAGGCATTGGCCGAGGCCCAGTCGATCCAGGCCAATTCGCTGGCGATGCGCGACGTGAGCGAGCGCGTCGAAGGCATGCGCGACCAGCGTGCCGGCGGCCTGCTGGCGCAGGCGCGCTCGGCGCTCGATGCGGGCAACCTTTCCCTGGCCGAGAAACTCGCGCAACAGGCGCGCGATACGCGCCCGGATCTGCCGGGCCTGGACGATTTCCGCGAGCGGCTGGTGAACGCCCGCCTCTACGCCAACTATCGTCCTGGCCAGGTGTTTACCGACAGCTTCGTCGACCTGCCCGGAAAGGCACCGGCGATGGTGGTGGTTCCCACCGGCAGCTTCCAGATGGGCGCCGTCGACGACGAGGTCGACCATAGCGATACCGAGTTGCCCCGCCACTCGGTGACCATCGCGATGGGCGTGGCGATGGCCCGCACCGAAGTCACCGTGGGCCAGTTCCGCGACTTCGTGCGCGCCAGCGGCTACCGGCCCGATTCGGTGACCATGGGCGGGTCCAGCGTCTACGACGAACGCAGCGGCGCCCTGCGCGACGATGGCCGCGCCACCTGGGAGGACGACTACGCCGGCCGCCCGGCGGACGACAACCTGCCGGTGGTCAATGTCTCGTGGAACGATGCCAAGGCCTACGTCGACTGGCTGAGCAAGCGCACCGGCAAGGCCTACCGGCTGCCTAGCGAGGCCGAGTTCGAATACGCGCTGCGTGCCGGCACCACCACCCGCTACTGGTGGGGCGATGGCGCGCCGGACAAGCGCGTGGAAAATCTCACCGGCGCGCTGGACCGTTCACGCAACGGCCGCCGCTGGAGCAACGCGTTTCGCGGCTATCGCGACGCCTATTGGGGCCCCGCGCCGGTGATGAGCTTTCTGGCCAATCCATTCGGCCTGTACGACATCAACGGCAATGTCTCTGAATGGGTGGCCGATTGCTGGCATGACAGCTACCTGCGCGCGCCGCGCGACGGCAGCGCCTGGATCAACCCGGGATGCAGCGCCCACGTGGTGCGCGGTGGCTCCTGGGGCAGTGCGCCCGACCAGGACCGCTCCGCCTACCGGCAGGGCGTGGAAGCCACTGTGCGCAGCGCACGGGTGGGCTTCCGGGTGGCGCGCGAGCTTTGACGCCGCCTCGCTGAGCGATATATGACCCGGCCCCTGCCGGGGGCTTGCCCTGGTAGGGGTGATTCGCGCTATCGTCAGGGCTCCGGCGCGTATCCAGCGCGCGTCGCGCAAGGCACCACCACCTGCTAGCGCTTTCTTCAGAATCCGTCCGGTTCAACCGCACGGACTCGGCCCTTGGCCCCGTCAAGACCTGTCGAGGAAGATGCCATGGATCCGCAACCGGTTCGTCTGTTCGTTCCGTACACCGACGGCACGCCGTGGATCGTGCGCCGCGAGGTGGCCCGCGTGGGCACCTTTGGCAGCCGCTCCGACGCGGTCCGCGCCGCCATGGCTATGCGCTCCAAGCTCAGCCGCGCCTGGGGTCTGGATCATCCACCGGTGCAGGTGCAGGAATGCGACGGCAGCTGGCACGATGTAGAGGAAAGCGAACCGTTCGGCTGAGCCGGCCTCGCGTTCCATGGCAGCCAAAGAAAAACCCCGCGCAAGGCGGGGTTTTTCATGTCTGGTACCGGTGATAGGACTCGAACCTACACGACATCGCTGCCAGCGGATTTTGAGTCCGCCGCGTCTACCATTCCGCCACACCGGCAAAACAGGCCGCGATTATGCCGGGTTCAATGCAGGGGGTCGAGCCCCAGCTGGCGATCGTGGCGCTCGTAGCACTGGGCGTCGGCGGCGGGCTGGAAGATCGCGCAGTGGGTCATCTGGCCGGAGTAGATGTGCAGGCTCACCGCGATGGCCTCATCGCTGGGGTTGCGGATGGTGTGGTACTCGTGCGGCGGGATCAGGCTGCCGGCCGAGCCCGGGCCGGCCTGGATCGAGCCGACCGGCTGGAAGCGCCACTGGCCGTTCTCGTCGGCGAGGCGCTCGTACTGCACTACTTCGAGCGCGCCGCTCCACACGCCTTCGACGCACCACATGCCGCAGTGATCGTGGATTGGCGTGCCCTGGCCGGGGCCCCAGGTCATCGCCACCACGCAGTAACCGTGTTCCTCGCTGCGATAAAGCTCGCGGCGTGCGTAGCGGCCTTCGGCGGTCTCGTAGACGCACTCCGGCAAGGTCACTTCCTGCGCGCGGATCAGGCGGCACAGGCTGTTGCGCAGGGTGTCGGTGATGGCGTGGGTGGAGGGTTGGCTGACGGCATGGTCGATCGCGTCGATCAACGTGCGGCAACCGGGGAATTCCTGGGCGAGCATGGCAGTTCCGGTACGGCGTGGGACCCGGGCATCTTATCAGTGCTGCCCGGTAGCGGCATGGACAGGCTCAGAGCCGCTGCAGGAAGCCGCCGATCGCCGGGCTGTAGTTGGCGATATCGACCAGAAAAGCATCGTGTCCCTGCGGCGAGTTCAGCGCCACGAAATCCACCGCTGCGCCAGCGTCGCGCAGGCCGTCGGCGATCTGCTCCTGCTGCTCCAACGGGAACAGGATGTCGGTACTCACGCCGATCACCATCGCCCGCTCGATGTGGATGCGCTTGAGCCCCTCGCGCACACTGCCGCCGCCGTACTCGGCCACGTCGAACCAGTCGCTGGCGCGCGACAGGTACAGGTAGCTGTTGGGGTCGAACGTGCGCACGAAGCGCTCGGCATGGCCCTGCAGGTAGGACTCGACCTGAAACTCGGCGCCGAAGGGATGATCCTCGCGCTGCTCCGGATCGAGCCGGATGCGCGCGAAGCGGCCATTCCACTCCATGGCCGAGCGGTAGGTGATTACGCCGAGCTTGCGCGCGATGCTCATGCCCGTGTCGGGATACGTTCCTCCCTCCGCCGCGTGGATGTCGTATTGCCCGCCCCGCCAGCCGGGATCGAGCCGGATCGCCTCGCGCTGCAGCGAACGGATCGCGATCGCGAACGGTTGTGCCTGCGGGGCGGTATCCACGCTGATGTGCGCGCGCACCGAACCGGGATGCAGCAGCATGTAGGCCAAGGCACTCATGCCGCCCATCGAGCAGCCGACCAGGCAGGCCAGGCGCTCGATGCCGAGCTGGCGCACCACTTCGTGTGCGGCGTTGGCCACATCCTCCAGCGCCAGTTCGGGGAAGGTGAGGCGATACGGTTGGCCGGTGGCCGGGTCGATCGACGCGGGGCAGGTGGAACCTTTGTCGCTGCCCAGCGAGTTCACGCAGATGACAAACCAGCGGTCGCTGTCGATCGCCTTGCCGGGCCCGAGCATGGCCTCCCACCAGCCGGGCGAGGGGTCGTCCGGGTTCGAGGCGGCGTGAGCACTGGGCGACAGCCCGGTGAGGATCAGCACCGCGTTGTCGCGCGCTGCGTTGAGCGTGCCCCAGGTTTCGTAGGCGACGCGGGCGCCGTGCAGTGCGCCGCCGCGCTTCATCGCAAACGGTGAGGGCAGGGCGCAGTAGCGCCGCGCATCACTCACGGGTGCACCGTGTCGATCAGCACGGCCACTGGCTCGCGGCGTTCCACCGGCACTACGCCGGCATCGCCTTCCAGGTCGCCGGCCTGACCGATCGCCTGGCCGCTGTGGCTGATGCGGGCTCCTACGAACACGCGGGGCACGGAGGAGAGCTTCATGCTCGGCGCCATCGCCATGGCGTCGGTGAGCTCCACCGTGGTGGGCAGATGGGCGGCATCGAGCCGTGCCACCGCCAGCGGCATCGGTGGGCCCTGCTCGGCGCGGGCGTAGACAAACAAGGTGTCGCCGGGTTGCAGTTTGCTCTTCAGCGCGGGCGCGAGACTCACTTTGACGCTGAGCTTGGGGCCGGTCGGTGTGTCGGCCGCCGCGCTCGTGGCCGAGGCGGGTACGCTAGTGCCGGCCCGGGCATCGGCCGCGGCGATCTGCTGGGCGACCGCCTTGGCCACGCTAGAGCCGGGCTCGAGCAGGGGTTGCAGGCGTCGCCAGGTGGCGGCGGCGTCGGCGTAACGGTCCTGCTGGAAATCGCTGATGCCGAGCAGCCACAGCGCGCGCTGGTTGTCCGGCTCCTGCTGCACGGCCTGTTCGAGCAGTTCACGCGAGCGGCCTTCGATACGGTGATCGGGGCGTGCCATCGAATCGGCTTCGGCCCAACCGACCATGGCCGTCGGGTTGCCCGGAGCGAGGCGCAGCAACTGGTCGTAGGCATCGCGGGCTTCGGCGTTCTGGCCCATCGCTGCGGTGGTCTGCGCCAGCAGCAACCAGCCTTGCGCGTCGTCCGGGGCATCTTTCAGGTGCGTACGCAGCGCGGCCAGCGCCTGGCCGACATCCATCGCCGGTGCCTGCTTGGCGATGCCGTCCAGCGCGCGCGGCGTGCCCACGGTGAGGTAAAGCCCGGCGGCCGCCAGCGGCAGCACGAAGGCGATGGCCAGCGCGAGCGCGAACACGCCGCGTGAGCGGTCCTGGTTGCGTCCGTAGCGCATCAGCGGCCACAGCAACAGCATCAGCGTCGCCGCGATCATCGCGGCGGCAATAACGTAGAAAGCCAGTTTCACCAGTCGTCCCCGTGATCGACGTTTGCCGTCACCGCTGACGACGTGGCGCGCGCGCGCTTGCGGATGGTGACCACCACGACCACCGTGCCGATCAGCAGGATCAGCAGCGGCCCGAACCACAGCAGCCACGTCGCCGCGTTCACCGGCGGGTCGTACAGCACGTAGTCCGAGTAGCGGTCCACCAGGTATTGCTTGATCTCGCCATCGCTCTTGCCCTGTTGCATCAGGCTGAACACCTGATGGCGCAGGTCTCGCGCGATCGGCGCGTTGGAGTCGGCCAGGGTCTCGTTCTGGCACATCGGGCAGCGCAGCTCGGCGGTGAGGTGCTGGAAGCGCAACTCCTGCGCGTGATTCTTGAACGGCAGCGGTTCGATCGCCTGCGCTCCGAGCGCACCGGCGAACAGGCAAAGCAGCAGCGTAGCGAGGACAAGCAGACGCTTCATGGAGCTTCCTTCTTAAGCGCGGCGATCGCCGGCTTGAGTTCCTTCTCGATCACCTCGGGCGTGAACGGCCCGATGCGCTTGTAGCGGATGACTCCCTTCGCGTCGATCAGAAAGCTTTCCGGCGCGGCGTAGACGCCGAAGTCGATCGCGGTCTGGCCCGGCAAGTCGGCCATCAGCACGGCGTAGGGGTTGCCGTGTCTTTCCAGCCAGGCCTTGGCGTCCTGCGGCTGGTCCTTGTAGTTGTAGCCGACCAGGGTCACACCCAGCGTCGGCGCCTCGGCCTGCAGCAGCGGGTGCTCCACGCCACACTCGATGCACCAGCTGGCGAACACGTTGAGCAGGTAGGGCTTGCCCAGCAGGTCGGCCTTGGTGACGGTGCGCGACGGGTCGTACAGCTCGGGCAGGGCGAAATCCGGCGCAGGCTTGTTGATCAGCGGTGAGGGAATGGCGGTCTGGTCGTGACTGGAGTTCCACCAGATGCCGAAGCCGAACAGGCCGCACAGCGCCAGGAACGCAAAGAAGGGAAGCAGCCGGCTCATGAATGCGACTCGCGCGCTACAGCAAGCGATGCCGTGACCAGCGGCGCCGCCGCGGCTTCTTCGCCTGACTCGGCCTTGCGCTTCACGCGGAAGCGCCGGTCCGCCGCAGCGACGAAGCCGCCAAGCATCATGAACAGGCCACCAGCCCACAGCCAGCGGATGAACGGCTTGTAGTAGATGCGCATCGCCCAGGCGCCGCCGAGATCGTTCGCATCCATCGGCTCACCCAGCGCTACGTAGAGATCGCGGGTGAAACCCGGATCGATCGCCGATTCGGTCTGCACCTGCTCGCGGGTGTAGGTGCGCTTCTGCGGGTGCATCACGGCCACCACGGCGCCGTCACGCAGCACGCTCACGCTGCCCTGGTTGCCGCGCCAGTTCGGGCCGGTGGTCTGCTTCACGCCGTCGAAGCGGAAGCCGTAGCTGCCGATGGTCTGGGTGTCGCCAGGCGCCATGCGCACGTCGCGGGTGACGCTCAGCGATTCGGAAAGCAGCACGCCGATCAGGAACACGCCCAGCCCGAAATGAGCCAGCAGCATGCCCGCCATCTCGGCCGGGTAGCGGCGCCCGCGCGGCATCTCGCGATAGCGCTTGTAGACATAGAGCAGCGTGCCGACTGCGCACCAGACAGCGGCCGCCACGCCAGCGATCGCCTTGACCTGTCCGTGTACGAAGAAGGCCGCCACGATGGCGCAGGCCACGGCGGCCACGCCGGCGCGCAGGGCGATGGCCTTGAGGAGGCCGCTCTCGCCGCGGCCCCAGCGCAGGAACGGGCCGAACGGCAGCAGCAGCACCACCGGCGCCATCAGCAATGGGAACAGGAAGCCGAAGTAGGGCGGGCCTACCGAGATCCGGCCCAGGTTGAACGCATCGCCGATCAGCGGGAACAGCGTGCCCAGCAGCACCATCGCCGCGGCCACGGTGAACATCAGGTTGCCGACCAGGATGGCCGATTCGCGCGATACCACCGCGAAGGACCTGCCGCCGGCGACCTTCGGCGCGCGCAACGCGTACAGCAGCAGTGATCCGCCGACGACCACCACCAGGAACGCCAGGATGAACAGGCCGCGGCGCGGGTCGGAAGCGAACGCATGCACCGAGGTCAGCACGCCCGAGCGCACCAGGAAGGTGCCCAGCAGTGACAGCGAGAAGGCGAAGATCGACAGCAGGATGGTCCACGCGCGCAGCGAGCCACGCTTTTCGGTGACCGCTTGCGCGTGGATCAGCGCGGTGCCGACCAGCCACGGCATGAAGCTGGCGTTTTCCACCGGATCCCAGAACCACCAGCCGCCCCAGCCGAGCTCGGCGTAGGCCCACCAACTGCCCGCCACGATGCCGGCGGTGAGGAAGGCCCAGGCCACGTTGGTCCACGAGCGCGCCCAGCGCACCCACGCCTGTTCCATCTCTCCGCCGAGCAACGCCGCGATGGAGAACGCGAACGCCACCGAGAAACCGACGTAGCCCATGTAGATCACGGGCGGGTGAAAGGTCATGCCCGGATCCTGCAGCACCGGGTTGAGATCGCCGCCGTCGGCGGGCATCGGCAGCAGCCGCGCGAACGGATTGGAGGTGAATAGGATGAAAGTGAGGAACCCCACCGCGACCAGCCCGAGCACCGACAGCACGCGCGCCACGAACACCTCAGGCAGGTTGCGGCTCAGCGCGGCGACCGCCAGCGTCCACACGTTGAGGATCAGCACCCACAGCAGCATCGATCCCTCGTGCGCGCCCCACACGGCGGCGATGCGGTAGTACCAGGGCAGCGCGAGGTTGGAGTTGTCCGCCACGTAGGCAACGGAAAAGTCGAAGCGCAGGAACGCCCACACCAGCAGGGCGAAGGCCACGATCACGAAAGCAGCCTGGCCCGCTGCGGCGGGTCGGGCGATCGCCACCAGGGCGCGGTTGCCGCGCCAGGCGCCGATCAGCGGCAGCACGCTTTGCGCCAGTGCCAGCAGTAGGGCGAGGACGAGGGCGAGCTGGCCGAGTTCAGGAGTCATGGCAGATACCGTGGTGGGACACGCAGGGCTGCGGCAGACGCAGCGGAAACCTCAATGGACCAGGGGCGACGCATAGTTCAGCGCGCCGCGCCCGTAGCCTCATTCTCGGCCATCTTCTTGCCCTCGTGCGCCTTGGCCATGGCGTCCTTGAGCTCCTTGGGCATGTAGGTCTCGTCATGCTTGGCGAGCACTTCCGTAGCCACGAAGTGGGCGTTCTCCATGTGGCCGGTGGCGATCACCGACTGGTTGTCGCGGAACAGGTCCGGGAGGATGCCGGTGTATTCCACCGGCATCGCGCCGTCGGCGTCGATCACGGTGAAAGTGACTTTCAGCGAGTCGCTGGCGCGCTGGATCGATCCCTGCTTGACCATGCCGCCGAGTCGGAAGGTCTTGTAGCCCTTCGCCTGACCGGACTGCACCTGGCTGGGAGTGAGCAGGTAGTTCATGTTCTGCTGCAGCGCGAATACGGTCAGACCGCCGGCGATGGCGGCAGCCACCAGCACCATGACCACGATGACGAGCCGACGTTTGCGGGTGGGGTTCATGCGGGACTTCCGGTTCGACATCAGGCGTCGGGGGACGCGTCGCGGGACTGGCGGGCGGCCTGGCGCGCCAGTCGCGTGCGCAGCTCGCGCAGCACGCGCCGACGGCGCAGCACGGGCGCCAGCGCGTCGGCCAGCAGCACCAGGAGAAACACGGCGTAGGACGGCCAGACGTAGGCCGCATAGCCGCCCATGGCGAAGAACGTGCTCATCGCTCGCCCTTGCGCTGGGCGATCTGGCGCACCCAGTCCTTGCCGCTCTCCAGCGCCAGCAGGTCCGCGCGGACGCGGCCGAACAGGCTGGCCAGGTAGTAGCACTTGGTGGCGACCATCATGGTCAGCAGCGGCCAGATCATCGAGCCGCTCATGGTGCTGGGCCCGAGCAGGCGCACGGTGGAGCCCTGGTGCAGCGTGTTCCACCAGTTCACCGAGAAGTGCACGATCGGCACGTTGATGATGCCGATCAGCGCCAGGAACGCGGCCGCGCGTGCGCCCTGCCGGCGATCCTCGAAGGCGTGGTACAGGCCCATCACGCCGAGATACAGGAACAGCAGCACCAGCTCGGAGGTGAGCCGGGCGTCCCAGGTCCACCAGGTGCCCCACATGCGGATACCCCACAGCGAGCCGGTGACCAAGGTGATCAGGGTGAACGCCGCGCCGATCGGCGCCGATTCCATCGCCACCACCTCGGCCAGCTTGATCCGCCAGACCAGCGCGATGAACGCCGAGACGGCCATCACCGCGTAGATGAACAGCGCCATCCACGCGCTGGGCACGTGCACGAAGATGATGCGGTAGTCGTCGCCCTGCTGGTAATCCGGCGGGGCCAATACCAGCCCGCCGTACATCGCCACGGCGCCGAGGATCAGCGCGAGCGCAAGCATCCACGGGCGCAGCGCGCTGGCGAAGCGGTAGAAGGTCGGCGGCGAGCCGAGCTTGTGCAACCAGAGAGGAATCCAGCTGGACATAGGTTCACGCGTCCAAGGCAATGCGAAGGGCGGCCGCGCAGGCCAGCGGCGCCAGCACCAGGGCCAGTACCAGGGCGGCACCGAGCCATGCGATCGGGGCAATCCATGGCAGGCCCTGCTGCGCCGCGGAGAGCGCGCCGGCGGCGAAGATCACCACGGGCACGCACAGCGGCAGCAACATCAGGGCGAGCAGCATACCAGAGCGCCGGGTGCCGGCCGTCAGCGCCACCAGCACCGCGCCGAGCAGGCTGAGCATCGGCGTAGCCAGAGCCAGTGCCAGCAGCAGGATCGGCATCACGGCCACCGGCAACTGCAGCATGCTGGCCAGCATCGGCGCGATCACGATCAACGGCAGCGCGGTGGTGAGCCAGTGCGCGAGGATCTTCATGCCCAGCATCAGCGCAAGAGGTTGCGGCGCCAACACCAGCTGTTCCAGTGAGCCGTCCTCGATGTCGCTGCGGAACATGCCGTCCAGCGCCAGCAGCATCGCCAGCAACACGGTGACCAGCACCACGCCGCCGGCGATCCGCTGCAGCAGCGCATTCTCCGGCCCGAGCGCAAACGGGAAAAGGGTGATGACGATCAACGCGTACAGCACCGGCATCGCGATGTCGCCGCGGCGGCGCCAGGCCAGCGTCAGGTCACGCCGCAACACCGCGGCGCAGGCGCGCGAGAGCGGAGCGCGAGTCATGCGTGCATCCGGATGCGCTGCGGCTCGCCGCCGTGGAAGCTCACCGCGCCGTGGCTGGTGACCAGCGCCGCGCCGCCGCTGGCGATATGCGTTTCCAGCAGCCGGTTGACCAGGGCGATACCGTGGCGATCCAGGTTGGCGTACGGCTCGTCGAGCAGCCACAGCGTCGCCGGCACCAGCAGCAGCCGTGCCAGTGCGGCGCGCTTGCGCTGACCGGCGGAGAGCTGGCGTACCGGTTCGTCTTCGTAGCCGAGCAGGCCTACCTCGCGCAGTGCCGCGGCCGGCGTCATGCCTTCGCGGCAACCGTGCAGGCCGGCGGCGATGCGCAGGTTCTCGCGCGGGCTGAGATCGGCCTTGAGGCCGAGCTGGTGGCCGAGAAGCACGATCTCGCCTTGGCAGGCGTCGCGCTCCAGCGGTGCGCCACGCCAGTGCAGCTCGCCTTCGTCGACGTGCAGCAGGCCGGCCAGCACGCGCATCAGGGTGGTCTTGCCGCTGCCGTTGTCGCCCTCCACCAGCGTCAGCTCGCCCGCATGCAGCTGGAAGTGCAGCGGCCCGAACACGGGTTCGTCCTGGCGCAGGAAGCGCAAGGCTCGCGCTTCGAGCAGGGGGAGGGGGGCGGCGGTCATCCGCTCAATTGTCCGCAATGGTTGGCGGCCTTGTCCATGCGGCGACCTGTCGCCGCGCGCATCACGGCGCGGCCTTCGTCCAATGCAGCTGTGGCGGCGCTTCGCCCACTCCGGCGACGAAGGCGAGCTGCCCGTAACGGGAACACAGCACGCGTGCCGCGTCCGCATCCAGGCCGATCGCCAGCAGGCTCGGCTCACGCCAGCCGTCGGCCCCCACGCCGGCGGCAGCGCGGATCGCGCGGACGTCAGGGCTGGCGCGCAACTCGGCCAGTAGGGCCCGCTGCGCGCTGCGATTCCGGGCCCGTGGTACCGGCTGGGACTGCGGGTTCCATGCGGTGATCACCGCCCACGGCACGCCGTGGGTCAGCGCCAGCAGGGCTCCGGGCGGCGGCGCACCGATGCGCAGGCGGGCTACGCCGCCCTGCGGCAAGCGCACCCGGTAGTCGGTGGCCAGATAGGCCGCGCGCAGGCGCTCATCCACGTTCGATCGCAGGCAAGGGCGGCAGGCTGATGCGCAGCTGGCCCACGGCTTCTTCCATCGGCACCGCCGCCGCGCCGCCGTGCGCGGCCAGCAGCCGGTCGAGCAGGGCATCCTGCGCCTTGCCCCGTTCATAGGCATAGGCGTAGGGCAGGCGGGTGAACGTGACCATGCGGTAGCGCGCCATGAAGTGCGCCGGTGCCGCCTCCGCCAGGCGCGCGCCGAGCTCGCGCTTGTCCAGGTAACGCGGGTCGGCCACTGAGTCGCGCATCTCGATGTAGTTTTCCAGTGCCATCGCGGCGATCGCGTCGGCATTGGGCTTGCGTTGCTGCTGGAAGGTCTCGAACACGTCGCCGCTGCGATCGGATGCCAGCAAGGCGGCGAGCTCGACGGCGTCTTCCAGGCCGCAATTCATCCCCTGGCCGTGGAACGGCACGATGGCGTGGGCGGCATCCCCCAGCAGTACCGCACGCTCGCCCAGGTGCCAGCGGTCCAGGTACAGCGTGTAGAGATTGGGGGCCGGGTGCGCTGTGAAGTCGTGCGCAAAGCGCGGCATCAGCGGCAGCAGATCGGGAAACTCGGTGCGGAAAAAGCGCTCGGCGCTATCGGCATCGGGCAGGGTCGCGAAGCTCGGATGCGGCCCCACGCCGGGCAGGAATAGCGTGACGGTGAAGCTGCCTTCCGGATTGGGCAGTGCGATACACATGTGGCCGCCGCGCGGCCAGATATGGAGCGCGTGCGGTTCGAGGGCGAAATGCCCATGCGGGCTGGCCGGAGCGCCGTTCAGTGCTTCTACCGGCGGAATCTCCAGTTCCTTGTAGGCATGGCCCAGGGCTTCCACGCGCTCCCCCAGCGGCTGGCGCCGGTTCATCGCCGCGCGCACGGCCGAGCCCGCACCGTCGGCGCCGATGAGACGATCAAAAGCGTGTTCGCGCATCGCCCCGCTGGCGTCGACCAGGTACAGCCGCTGACGATCGAAGTCGACGTCGCGGATGACGTGGCCGAAGTGGAAACGCACCCCGGATGCTTCGGCGGCGTCCAGCGTGAGCATGTTCAGCGCGCCGCGGGAGACCGACCAGATCACCTCGCTGTCGTCCACGCCGTAGCGCTGCAGCGAAGGCGTTTGCTGGTCCGCGTGCACCATCCGACCGCGCATCATCACTGCGCGCGCGAGCACCTGCTCGGCCAGTCCGCCGCTACGCAGCGCGTGCAGTCCGCGTTCGGCCAGCGCCAGGTTGATCGAGCGACCTTCCTCGTAGCCGGCGCGGCGCGGGTCGGGGCGCTTTTCGAACACCTCGACGTCGAAGCCCGCGCGGGCGAGCAGGTGCGCAAGCAGCGCGCCGACCAGGCCGCCGCCGGCGAGAGTAAGTGTGGGGGGGGCCAAGGGTGGGTCCGTCGCGTGGGGTGGCCACTGTCGATCAGGTCGGCGGCCTCTGCAAGCAGCCGGCCGATCGTCAGAAGCTCATGAAATAGCCGCCGTTGACCGGCAGGTTGGCGCCGGTGATGTAACCGGCGTCGTCGGCGGCGAGGAAGGCCACCGCGCGGGCGATGTCGGCTGGCGATCCCAGTCGGCCGACCGGAATGTCGGCTACGATCTGCTCGCGCACGGCCGGCGCCACCGCGGCCACCATAGGCGTGTCGCAATAGCCGGGCGAGACCGTGTTGACGGTGACGCCCTTGCGCGCGGTCTCGCGTGCCAGCGCCATACCGAAGCCGTGCACGCCGGCCTTGGCCGCCGAATAGTTGGTCTGCCCGAATTGGCCGGTCTGGCCGTTGACCGAGCTGAGGTTGACGATGCGGCCGAAGCCCCGTTCGCACATGCCCTCGACCACCTGGCGGCAGGTGTTGAAGATGCCGTCGAGGTTCACCCGCATCAGCTGGTGCCACTGCTCCGGCGTCATCTTGCGCAGGCTGACGTCGCGCGTGATGCCGGCCGCGTTGACCAGAATGTCCAGGCCGCCGTGGGCGTTCTGGATGCCTTCGATCAGCGCGCGGCAACTCTCGAAATCGCTGACGTCGGCGGGAGCGAAGCCGATGGCGCCGTCGAACTCGGCAACCTCGCGCATGAACGCGTCGACTCGCTCGCTGCGGGTGGCTAAGTCGACCGCGATCACGCGCCGACCGTCACGCGCCAGATACCGACAGATTTCCGTGCCGAGACCGCCGATGCCGCCGGTGACGACAGCCAATCGCTTGCTCATGCTTGCTACTCGTCATGCGGCACGGCAGCACGTGCTGTGCCGCAGCGACCGCTGAAGGGGAGAGGGCGCGGAGCGGCGGTGCCGCCGCTCCGGCAGGATCAGGATTTCTTGCCGCTGCGGCCGGTGCTGCCAGTTGCGGGCGCGGCGGCCGGCTTGGCTTGCGATGCCGCATCGAGAAAGCCGCGCTGCATCGACTTCCACGCATCCATGTTGCGCTCGGTGAGATCGTTGAGCATCGACCAGGGGGTCTGCCCCATCAGGCTGTTGAGCTGCGTGCGGAACTGCTGCTGCTGGTCGAGGAAGACCTGCAGGCTGCGCTCCAGATAAGGGCCCATGAAGCCCTGCAGCGAGTCGCCGTAGAACCGGATGATCTGGCTCAGCAACTGCGGCGACAGCATCGGCTGCCCCTTCTCCTCGTGCTCGGAGATGATCTGCAGCAGCACCGAGCGGGTGAGATCCTCACCGCTCTTGGCGTCGCGAACTTCGAAGGTTTCGCCGTCCAGCACCAGCTGGCGGATCTCTTCCAGCGTGATGTAGCTGGAGATTTCCGTGTCGTAGAGCCGACGGTTCGGATACTTCTTGATGATGCGGAGTGTTTGTGCCATGCGGCGGAAACTAGCAGAAGGTATTGCGCTGCACCAGTCGCAATGCTGCACGCCGGAGTGCAGCAAAATCGCCCCGAGCCACCCGCCGGATCAATGACCTACGGCGCCGCCGGCACTGCCGAAGGGTGGCTTGGCCAGCCACAACACCGGGATCAGCGCCACGAACAGCACCGCGCAGCCCCAGAACACGTCATTCACCGCCAGGGTCAGCGCTTCGCGGGTGAGCAGTTGGTCGACTACGCCCAGCCCCTTGGTCGCCGGCAGTCCGGCATGCGACAGCTGCTGCAGGAACGTGGTGGTGGCCGGATGGGCCGGGGTGATGCTTTCGGTCAGGGTGGCGTGGTGGAACTCACCGCGGTGCTGCCACAGCGTCACCGAGAGCGCGGTGGATACGCTGGAACCCAGCGTACGGCAGAAATTGGCCAGCCCCGAGGCGCTGGCGATTTCCGAAGCCGGCAGGCCCGAGAGGTAGACCTGGTTCAGTGGAATGAAGAAGCAGGGGATGGCGATGCCCATCACGAAGCGCGGCAGCACCAGGGTGGAGAACGAGGCGCCGCTGTCAAAGGTGGAGAACCAGTACGAGGTGATCGCGAACATCACGAAGGCGAATGTGACCACCGCACGCAAGTCGAGCCGGTGCAGGTTGCGCCCCAGAATCGGCGCGACCAGGAAGGCGAGGATGCCCACGGGCGCCGTCGCCAGCCCGGCCCAGGTGGCGGTGTAGCCCAGCGTGGTCTGCAGCCATAGCGGGAACACCACGTTGATTCCGAAGAACGCCATCATGCCCAGCGACAGGCCGGTTACGCCCACGGTGAAGTTGCGCTGGCGAAACAGCGACAGGTCGACTACCGGGTGCTTGGCGTGCAACTCCCACACCACCAGGAAGGTGAGGCAGACCAGCGCGATGATGCCCAGCGTGGTGATCATCGGCGAGGAGAACCAGTCGTGGTCGTTGCCGTTGTCCAGCATGAACTGCAGCGCGCCGACGCCCACCACCAGCAGCACCAGGCCGATCACGTCGATCGGCATGTTGAAGGTCTTGGTTTCGCGCTTGTGCAGCAGCGCCCAGGTGATTACCGCCGCGGCCAGGCCCACCGGCAGGTTGATGTAGAAGATCCACGGCCAGGAGAAGTTGTCGGTGAGCCAGCCGCCGAGGATAGGCCCGAAGATTGGCGCCACCACCACCGTCATGGCCCATAGCGCCAGCGCGATGCCCTGCTTCTCCTTGGGGTAGCTGGAAAGCAGCAGGGTCATCGACAGCGCCACCATCGGGCCGGAGCCCGCGCCCTGCATCAGCCGCGCGATCACCAGCATCGGCATCGACGTGGCCAGTCCGCACATCATCGAGAACACCACGAACAGCATGACCGAGGCGACGAAGGTGCGCACCTCGCCGAAGCGCTTGGCCAGCCAGCCGGTGAGCGGCTGCATGATCGCGCTGGCCAGGGCGTAGGAGCTGATCGTCCAGGTGCCTTCGCTGGGGCTCACGCCCAGGCTGCCGGCAATGTGCGGCACCGCCACGTTGACGATGGTCATGTCCAGCACCTCCATGAAGGTGCTCAACGCGACGGCGGCGGTCAGCAGTACCAGCGCGCCACCTTGCAGGGGCTTCAGCGGTGCGGCGTCGTTCGGCGTGGCGGCCATGGGGCGACTCAGCGCTTCGCGGGAAGGTTGGCCGCGATGATGCGGTCCGCCTCGACATCGGCCTTGGCCGCCATCTGGTCGTAGACATCGGTGCTGGCGACCGGCTGGGCGGCAGCCGCCTTGGCCAGCACCTCACCGTTGTCGTTGCTGATGTCCACCGTCACGTCGGCCGACAGGCCGATGCGCAGCGGGTGCTTGTCCAGTTCGGCGTTGTCCAGCGTGATGCGCACCGGGACGCGCTGCACCACCTTGATCCAATTGCCGGTAGCGTTCTGCGCCGGCAGCAGTGAGAACACACTGCCGGTACCGGCGCCGATACCGGCCACCTTGCCGTGGTATTCGGCGTCGCCGCCGTAGATGTCCGCCTCGATCTTCACCGGTTGGCCCAGCCGGATGTGGCGCAGCTGGCTCTCCTTGAAATTCGCGTCGATCCAAAGATCGTGCAACGGCACCACGGTCATCAGCTGCTGGCCGGGCTGCACGCTATTGCCCAGCTGCACGCTGCGCTGCGCGACATAGCCCGACACCGGTGCGTAGATCGCGTTGCGTTGGGCGGCGACCCAGGCAGCACGGAAGTTCGCGCGTGCTTGCATCACCGCCGGGTTGCGCGCCACATCGGTGCCTTCCACGGCGGCCCGTGCAGCCGATGCCTGCGCCTCGGCCGCGTCCAGTGCCGCGCGTGCCTGCGCCACGCCATCGCGCAGGTGTTGGATGATCTCCGGCGACTCGGCTTTCGCCGCGATCAGCGGCAGGCGGCGCTTGAGATCGGCCTCGGCCTTGCTCAGCTCGAGCCGACGCGCGGCCACCTGGGCCTCGGCGCCGGTGGCGCTGTCGGTCTGCTGGCGAACCCCGCGCACGGCCTGGGCCAGTGCACTGCGTGCCTGCTGCAGGCGGACGTCGGCATCGGTGCCATCGAGTTTCACCAGCACCTGGCCGGCCTCTACCCGCTGCGTGTCGTCGGCCATGATCGCCACCACGGTTCCCGGCACCTGGGCCGAAATGGCGACCTGGTTGCCGCCAACATACGCGTTGTCGGTTTTCTCGCGGCGGGACAGCACCAGCAGCCAGAGCAGCAGCCAACCCGCGGCGATCAGCACGAAGATGCCCGCAACGATGATCAATGCGCGGCGGCGCTTGGCCGGGTTCTTGGCGGCCATGCCGCTGTCCTGGGTGTCGGCCGTCGTGGACTTGGCGGTGGACTCAGTGGCGCTCATCGGCAGAAGCTCCGGCGGTTGCGTGGGAAGGCGAAGGGGCACGGGGTGCGGCGGTGGGCGAGGGCATGCGGTAGCCGCCGCCCAGGGCCTTGATCAGGGCCAGGTCGGTGCTCACGGCTTGCGCTTGCAACTGCACCGCGGCGTCGTGCTGCTGCAGCAACTGCGCGCGGGCGGCGAGCGATTCGCGGGCGTCGCGCACACCCTGGGCGGCACGCGCCTTGGCTGCGGCGAGCAGGCGTTCGTCGGCCGCCAGTTGCGCCTCCTGCTGGGTGCGGCGCTCGGCCAGCATCTGTGCAGTGAGGGCTTGGGTGGCCACGTCACGCGCGGCCTGCAGCACCACGCTGTTGTATTGCGCTACGGCGCTGTCGAGTTGCGCCTTGCTCAGCCCGTAGTTGGCCTGCAGCAGGCCGCTGTTGAACAGCGGCAAGTGCAGCGCGGGAGTGAGCGAGAAGGTGCGACTGCTGGCCGTGAACAGCTGGCCCAGATCGATGCTGGACAACCCCGCCAGCGCACTGATGCTCAGATCCGGCAGGAACTGCGCGCGGGCGACGTCGGTCTGCTTCAACGCCGCCTCGACCTGCCAGCGGCTGGCCGCGATGTCGGGTCGGCGTGCCACCAGATCGAGGCTGGCGCCGGCGGGCAAGCCGCCGGATACCTCGGGCAGCGGACGCGGTGTCAGTTTCGGGAGTTCAGCGGGTGCAACCCCGACCAGCGAGGCCAACGCCGCCAGGCGGATCTGCCCGGAGCTGGAGATCGCCGCGCGCATCTCGCGCACGGCGGCCAGCTGCGCTTGTGCCCGCGATGCTTCGTCCGGCAGGTCGACGCCCTGGCGCACCCGCAGCTCGGCGATGTCGGCCAGGCGCTTCTGCACGGCCAGTGTCTGGTCGGCCAGCGCCAGGCGTGCGCGGTCGGCCTGCCAGCCGAAGTACGTATCGGCCACCGCGTACTCGATCGCCAACGCGGCGGCGCTACGCTGGGCTTCGGCGGCATGCGCCTGATCGAGCGCCGCCTCGACGGCGGCCCGCGTCTTGCCCCACCAGTCGAAGTCGTACTGCAGCTGCACGCCGAGGTCGGCCTGGTTGTACCAGGTGAAGCCGAGGAATCGGCTCGGGATCAGTCCGTGCTCGCTCAGCCGCTGGCGCGAGACCTGAGCGTTGCCGTTTATGTTGAGGCCCGCCTGCGCCGCGGCGGCGCGAATCGATTGCTCGGCGCTGCCGAGGCGGCTCTGCGCGATGGCCAGATCCGGCGCCTGGCGCAGCGCCAGCTCGATCAACTGGTTTAGTTGATCGTCGCCGTAGGTCTTCCACCAGTCGGCAGCGGGCCAGCCGGCTCGCTCCCCAACCTGGAGCCCTGCCAGCGGGACATCGTCGCGAAGAACGGGGTGGTCGAGCTTGTGGGGCGGGATGGCGCACGCGGCGAGGGCCAGCGTCAGCGTGGCCATCAGCAGGGTGCGCCCAGGGAGCGGGGCGTGCTTCATCGAGATGGGCCTCGTCGGAACCTTATTCATGGTGTGGGGGGCTCGTCCAGCTGATCGAGGTTGTCCGCCAGCTTGCGCAGGAGCCGGCCCAGGTGCCGCCGATCCAGATCGGTGAAGCCGTCGAACATGGCGCTGACGCGGGGAAACAGCGTGGGCAGCATTTTCTGCACAAAGCGTTTTCCAGCGCTGGTGATCCGGATGTGCACGCGACGGCGGTCATCTTCGCCAGCGGTGCGCACGACCAGCCCGCGTTTGACCAGCGCATTGCCGATGCGGGTCATGTTGGTGGCGCCCTGTGAGGTGTACTCGCACAGCTCCCCTGGCGTGGAACTGCCGTCGGGGCTGCTGTAGAGGATCATCAACGTGAGGAACTCGCTGTGGTTGAGCTTGTGCGGCTTGAGGGTGAGCTCGAGCTCCTCCTGCAGGCGGCCGCCCACCATCAGCATCAAGCGGCTGAGCTTGGCCTTCTCCGCGGGCATCTCGGGGATCGCATCGCCGAGACGATCGATCCCCTGATCCATCATCGCGATGCACTTGCACAGCAGCGCCATTTCATCAGCTCATATTTCATTGATGAACTAAAACGATAGCAAGCGGCACAGGCTTGCCGCAAGCGGGCACTACGAATGCCCTCAGGTGCGTCTGCTGCGATACGCCTGCAGTTGGAACAGCTTTTCCGCGTTAGCCGAGGTTGCTGCCGCTATCGCCGCCTCGCTTTCGTCTCGAAGCTCCGCGACATGTGCCAGCGTGTCGCTCACCCACGCCGGTTCGTTACGCTGGCCGCGGTGTTCGATCCCGGGCTGATCGGGGGCGTCACTCTCCAGCAGAAGATGATCGAGCGGCATGCTCGCCAAGAGGCGATGCAGGCGGTTCGCACCGGGGTAGGTCAGCGGCCCGCCAAGGCCGAGCAGGAAACCCAGGTCGAACAGCTGCCGCGCCTGTTCCGCACTGCCTGAAAAGCTGTGCACGACGCCGCGCAGGCCCGGCTGCCGGCGCACCGCGAGGATCACTTCCTCCACCGCGCGTCGCGCATGGATGATGACTGGCAGCCCATGCTCGCTGGCGATTGCCAGCTGCCACGTGAAATATCTTTGCTGGGATTCGCGATCGATCTCCCTGGCCAAGAAGTCCAGTCCGATCTCGCCGACCGCAACGGCCGGATGCGCCGCGAGCCAGCCCGGCAGTGCATCGAGGTGCTCCGGCCGATGCTCCGCCTGGAACATCGGATGCAGGCCGTAAGCGGGAAACACGTCAGTGTGGTCGTGTGACAGTGCCGCGATCGCGTCCCAGCTGCGGCGACGGATTGCCGGGACAACCATGGATCGCACACCATGCTGGCGCGCACGCTCGATGACCTGTTCGCGGTCAATGTCGAAGCGCGCGTCGTCCAGGTGCAGGTGGCTGTCTACGAGGGTGGGCATGGTCGGAAGTCTGCGCCGATTGGCTGGGCGGTTCGCGTGGCGTGTCGCGCGTCACGTGAAGACAAAGTGAGGGGAAAGAGCTAGGTCGTATTCAGTTACGCAGGGTTTCAATGGTCGAGCGAAACGCGAAGGGGCGCAGCTCGCGTCACCTCGCAGGGATTCTAACGAGGAGAGTCATGATGAATCGGCTGATGGTCAACGTGCTTCATGTGGGGGTGGCTGCTGCGTTGGCGGCGGGTGTGGCGGGATGCAACCGCGATGCAAGTGCAGACGCTGGCCTGGCTGGCGACGCTGCGGCCAATGGGCCGAAGTATGCGAAGGTGGTCAGCGTGGATCCGGTCCGCGAGACCGTCAACACGCCCAAGCAGGTGTGCCACGACGAGGTGGTCAACACCACCACGCCGCCCAAGGATCAACACCAGATTGCCGGTACGGCCATTGGCGCGGTCGTCGGCGGCGTATTGGGTAATCAGATCGGTGGCGGTAAAGGAAAAACGCTCGCTACGGTCGCCGGCGCGGTCGGTGGTGGCTACGCGGGCAAGAAGATCGAACAGAGCCGCCAGCACGCCAACACCACCTCGTCGGTGGAGCGCCGCTGCAGCACGGTGAACAATTCCAGCACCAAGCTGGTCGGCTACGACGTCCGCTACGAATACAACGGCGTGACCCGTACCGTCCGCATGGACCACGACCCGGGTGACCGAGTGCAGGTGCAGGAAGGTGTCACCGCCGTTTCCGACGCTCGCTAAGAGGAGGCCTCATGGCTATCGCAACTGGCAAGACGATGTTCGTTTCCACGGTGCTAGCAGCCACGCTGGCTCTGGCAGGATGTGAGACCGCGCCGTACGGCAACGGCGGCTATAGCCGTCCGTCGCAGCCGGCCTACGGCTACGACAACCGCGGTCCGGCCCGTTGCAGCAGCTGCGGCGTGGTCAAGGAGGTGCAGCAGGTGTACGTCGAGCGCAAGAGTAACGGCACGCTCGGTGCGGTGATCGGCGCGGTGGCCGGCGGCGTCCTGGGTAACCAGATCGGCAAGGGCGATGGCCGCAAGGCGGCTACCGTGGCTGGCGCAGTGGCTGGTGGCGTGGTTGGTAACAAGGTGGCCAATGCCCATGGCGGAAGCGACGTGGCTTGGCGGGTGACGGTGCGGCTGGATAGTGGCGAGTACACCACGGTTACGCAGGCCGAGGACCCGCGTGTGCGCGAAGGCGACTACGTAGAGGTTCAGGGTGGGCGCATCTACGCCCGGTGATCTTTCAGTCATCTTGATCGGACGTCTATACGTCCAAATGAAAAGCCCTCCTTGCGGAGGGCTTTTCTGTTTCAGTTGACCGCGTAAAAGCGGTGTTCGCCGATGGTCTGGCTGTTCTGGTTGATTGACCAGTACGGTGCCATGGCCAGCGTGGCGAAGTGATCGGCGTGAGGTACCACCAGGCGTCGCTCCGCTACGGGGAGCTGCCAGTTGCTCATCGATTCGCCCGCAATCTTCCACGCCTTCGCGAAAGCTTGCATGTTGGTGATGTCGAACGAACCAGGCGTGGTGGTGGTGGCGAACTGATGGGGGGCGGTGACGACCTTGCATACCGTATCGCCCCACTGGCCGCGCTCGCGGCGGCGCAGTGCGACCTCGGCGACGGCCAGTTGGCCCATGGTGGGCTCACTGCGAGCCTCCAGATAGACCGTCGTGGCCAGGCAAGCCTGGTCGGCGACCGGTTGGGGAAGCACGGAGGCCATCCACAGCAACACGGAAAGTTTCATGTCTGCCTCCAACGTGCTGTACGCATGGCCGACCGAGGTCGAAATCCATGCGCCGTTGCGGTGGACGGGCGGGCAGGCCGTTCCACCTGGATCAATGACACTCGGGCCGAAACTTGGGGCCTTGGGTGCCTTTGCCACGGGATTGTGGCGAGTCGGGCGGGCGCTTGATTGTGCCTAGCCTGACCAGTGCTGCTGGGACATCGTCGAGAGCATCGCTCTCGTCCTGCCTGCAACTACTCCGCCACGGACGGCGGTCATTCCTTCCGGCAGATGTTCTTGCCGGGTCGCGCCGATCCGGAATCTTCCGGTTCGTCGCGTGCATCGGTCCACGAGGTGGTGGGCCGCTCAAAAGTTCGGCGGAGCCTAGTGGCGGGATTTCGTGAAGGCAAGTGCCGTCGCTTCCGAATTCACGAGGCACTCACATTCGCGCGGTGGCTGCGCGGTCGTCATGCGGGCCAGGTTTCGAGACGTTTCACCGTAACTTTCTGAGCGTCGTGTGTCGCTGTCACCAGCTCGTCCGTGCACGCGAATCCACTGTGGCACAGCGCGATCGCCTCGGCGCCGCGGTCGGTCGATGTCGCATTGAGCAGTTGGATGGAGGATTCGTCGCCATCGATTTCTAGCAGGGCGCCGGAGGCCACTGGCTGCGACAATCCGATCCGGCACAGATGTCGCTTGTTGCCGCCGCGGTAGTGCAGTCGCGCGACGATTTCCTGGCCGGGATAGCAGCCCTTGTCCAGACTCACGGCGTGCAGGCGATGCAGCGAAAGCGCCGGCGGCAGGCACGTGCCGAGCAACGCCTCGGGCAGCCAGGGCCATCCAGCAGCTATCTGCAGCGAATGCCAGCGTGTGTTCGCGTTGGCATCACTCGACAGCACGAGTGAGTGGTCGCCGCATCCGACACGCGTGACGTCGTCGAGCGTGTGCGTCTGATGCAATGGCAGCGCGTCGGCGGTCGCAAGCGACTGCGAGTTGTCGGCATGCATCGAGAGCTTCGCCCTGAACACGAAACGCGATAGCTCGGTCTTCATCGCATCCGCGTGGCCACCGCGCAGCAGGAGCAGTAGTCGATCCGGGGCGAGGCGAGCGAGATGGAAGAGGTAGCGCACGCGACCTTGCGCATCCAGCCATGCACCGAATCGCCACTCGCCCGGCTCAATGGATGCGACCGCCACGGTGAACTGGGACTGCGCGAACGCAACCGCGTCCGGGCCTTCGATGAGGAGCGTCTCGGCGGTGGTGTAGGAGGGATCAGGCATGGCTGAAACAAGTAAGGGTGATAGGGCGGCGAGGCAAGCCTGCGGCGCTGCGTCAGGTTGTGCCGACTGGGGCACAAGTATTACTCTTGTTCAGCTAAGAGACCCCATGTCCGACAATCGCTCACATCTCGACGAGAAGCCTTCGAACGCCCCGGCGTCGGGGCTGCCCGTGCCTGCGAAGCCTGCAGGCACGGTCGGGGCACAGGAGCGACCGGCGCCGGATCCCACGCGCTACGGCGATTGGGAAAAGAACGGTCGCTGCATCGACTTCTGATCTGCCTCGCCGGCAGTGGCCGGCGTGCGGATGGTTAGTGATGGTCGGCGTGGAACCCAGCGATTCCACACCAGGATAGCCGCCATGGCAGACACGCGACGACCGCTTTCACCGCACCTCCAGGTTTACAAGTGGCAGGTGCAGATGATGACCTCCATCCTGCATCGCGCCACCGGCATCGTGCTCGCCCTGGGCGGTGCGATCATCGTGTGGGGCCTGATGGCCCTCGCCGCGGGGAGTGACGCGTTCGCTGCGTTCACGGCGTGTGCGGGCAGCCCCCTCGGCCTGCTGGTTCTGTTCGGCTGGACCTGGGCGCTCGCGTACCACCTGTGCAACGGCATTCGTCATCTGGTGCAGGACACCGGTGCCGGCTACGCCATTCCCCAATTCGTGCGTTCGAGCTGGCTGTCGGTGATCGGCAGCGTGGTGATCACCTTGCTGGTGTGGGGCTACGTACTGACGACCGGAGGTGCGGCATGAGCGCGAAGGATCTGCGGCACCCGATCAAGCGGGCGCGCGGGCTCGGCTCGGCGCAGTCGGGCGTGGGCCATTGGTGGACGCAGCGCGTGACGGCCGTTGCGCTGATTGCGCTGGGGCTGTGGTTTCTCGTCACGGTGCTGCGGCTGGTGCATACCGATTACGAGACCGCCCGTACGTTGGTGGGCAAGCCGTGGAATGCGATTCTGCTGATCGCGTTCGTGATCACCATGTACTGGCACGCCGTGCTCGGCTTGCAGGTGGTGATCGAAGATTACGTGCACACGCGCTGGAAGGAAGTTTCCTTGCTGGTGCTGGTGAAGTTCCTCGCGGTGCTGGGTGCGCTTGCGAGCGTGCTGGCGGTCCTGCGCATCGCTCTGGGAGCCTGAAGTGGAAAGCTACAAGATCCAACAGCATAAGTACGACGTGATCGTGGTCGGCGCCGGTGGCGCGGGCCTGCGCGCCACCTTCGGCCTGGCCGAGAAGGGCCTGAAGGCCGCGTGCATCACCAAGGTGTTCCCGACCCGCTCGCACACGGTGGCGGCGCAGGGCGGTATCTCCGCCGCGCTGGGCAACATGGGTGAGGACGACTGGCGCTTCCATTTCTACGACACCATCAAAGGGTCGGACTGGCTGGGTGACCAGGACGCCATTGAGTACATGTGCCGCGAGGCGATTCCGGCGATCATCGAGCTGGAGCACTACGGCGTGCCGTTCTCGCGCACGGCCGAGGGCAAGATCTACCAGCGCCCGTTCGGCGGCATGACCACGCATTACGGCAAGGGCACCGCGCAGCGCACCTGCGCCGCGGCCGACCGTACCGGCCATGCGATCTTGCACACGCTGTACCAGCAGGCGCTGGCGCACGATGCCTCATTCTTCATCGAGTACTTCGCGATCGACCTGATCTTCGACGATGAGGGCGTGTGCCGCGGCGTGCTGGCGCTGGACATGAACGAGGGTACGCTGCACTTCTTCCGCGGCCAGGCCGTGGTGCTGGCGACCGGCGGCTACGGCCGCGCCTATTTCAGCGCCACCTCGGCGCACACCTGCACCGGCGACGGCGGCGGCATGGTGCTGCGCGCCGGCCTGCCGTTGCAGGACATGGAGTTCGTGCAGTTCCACCCGACCGGCATCTACGGCGCGGGCTGCCTGATCACCGAGGGCGTGCGCGGCGAGGGCGGCTACCTCACCAACTCCGATGGCGAGCGCTTCATGGAGCGCTACGCACCCAACGCGAAGGACCTGGCCTCCCGCGACGTGGTCAGCCGCGCCATGACGATCGAGATCCGCGAGGGTCGCGGCGTCGGCGAGCAGAAGGACCACATCCACCTCAACCTGATGCATCTGGGCGCCGAGGTCATCAACGAGCGCCTGCCGGGCATCGCCGAATCGGCACGCATCTTCGCCGGCGTGGACGTGACCAAGGAGCCGATCCCGGTGCTGCCGACCGTGCACTACAACATGGGCGGCATCCCGACCAACTATCACGGTGAAGTGGTGCAGCTGAAGGACGGCAACCCCGATTCGGTGGTGCCTGGCCTGTTCGCCATCGGCGAGGCGGCGTGCGTATCGGTCCACGGCGCCAACCGTCTGGGCTCCAACTCGCTGCTCGACTTGGTGGTGTTCGGTCGCGCGGTGGCGAACCGCTGCGCTGAGGTGATCCAGCCGGGCGCCTCGCACAAGGACCTGCCGGCGAGCGTGCTGGACAAGGCGCTGACCCGCTTCGACGGCCTGCGCAACGCCAACGGCAGCACGCCGACGGCGAAGATCCGCGCGGAAATGCAGCGCACCATGCAGAGCGACGCGGCGGTGTTCCGTACCGGCGACACGCTGAAGGACGGCAAGCGCAAGATCTCCGAGGTCTACGACTCGTTCAAGGACGTCAAGGTTTCCGACCGCTCGCTGGTGTGGAACTCCGACCTGATCGAGACGCTGGAGCTGTCCAACCTGCTGGCGCAGGCGGTGGCGACCATGCATTCGGCCGAGCAGCGTCCGGAGAGCCGCGGCGCGCACGCTCGCGAGGACTTCCCGGACCGCAACGACGACGAGTGGATGAAGCACACCCTGGTCAAGGTGGATGAGGCCGGCAAGACCAGCTTCGAGTTCCGCCCGGTGCACATGTACACGATGACCGACGAGGTCGAAGTGGTGCCGCCGAAGAAGCGCGTCTACTGATCTGGCGATGCCGGCGATCCTGGTCGCCGGCATCGTTAGCGCATCGCAGGTGGTTGGGGCCGTCAGGCCCTCCTAACGAGATTGAAGGGTTCCGCACATGGCAGAGTTCACCCTCCCGAAGAATTCGAAGATCCAGCCGGGCAAGCATTTCCCGGCCCAGGGCGCGAAGAAGCCGCGCACGTTCCGCATCTACCGCTGGTCGCCGGACGACGGCCAGAACCCGCGCATCGACACCTATGAGGTGGACATGGCCGCGTGCGGTCCGATGGTTCTGGACGCGCTGCTGAAGATCAAGAATGAGATCGATCCCACGCTGACCCTGCGCCGCTCCTGCCGCGAGGGCATCTGCGGTTCGTGCGCGATGAACATCGATGGCACCAACACACTGGCCTGCACCAAGGCCATCGACGATTGCGCCGGCGGTGACGTAAAGATCTACCCGCTGCCGCACATGCCGGTGGTGAAGGATCTGGTGCCGGATCTCACCCACTTCTACGCCCAGTTCGCCTCGATCAAGCCGTGGCTGCGCACGCAGAGCCCGGCGCCGGATCGAGAGCGCCTGCAGTCGCCGGAAGACCGTAAGCACCTGGACGGCCTGTACGAGTGCATCCTCTGCGCGTGCTGCTCCACGAGCTGCCCGAGCTATTGGTGGAACGGCGACAAGTACCTCGGCCCGGCGATCCTGTTGCAGGCCTATCGCTGGATCGTCGACTCGCGCGACGAGGACACCGGTGCCCGCCTGGACGACCTGGAAGACCCGTTCAAGCTGTATCGCTGCCACACCATCATGAACTGCGCGCGCACCTGCCCGAAGGGCCTGAACCCGGCCAAGGCGATCGCCGAGATCAAGAAGCTGATCGTGCAGCGCCGCGCGGCCTGACGGCCCGCCTGCTAGTGTCTGGATCTGCGGGCTGCCTCCGGGCAGCCCGCATGCTTTGGAGAACCGGAACCGTGGAAGAAGCCCGCATCAAGCGCCTGCGCTGGCGTACCCGCCGGGGCACCCGCGAGCTGGACGCCCTGTTCGGCGGCTGGCTGGACGAGCGTTTCGCCACGGCGGACGAAGCGAGCCGGTTGGCGTTCGACGCGTTGCTCGACGTGCAGGATCCCGACCTGTGGGACTGGGTGATGGGCCACGCCCGCGCGCCGCGCGAAGATTGGCAGGCGATCATCGATGACATCCGCGCCCGCCATCGGCTTTGAATACCGGCCGTCCCGGCTGCTGCAGCGCCTGCGCGGGTTGCTGGTGGTGCTGGCGGTCGTGGCGCTGCTGCTCAGTGGCATGGCGTTGTCGTTGCGCCTGCTGCTCGGGTTGTTGTTGATCGGCTTGCTATTGCTCGTGCAGCGCCGTCAGCGCGCGACGCCCACGGCGGTGGGCTGGCACCCGATGTCCGGCTGGACCGTGCGGATGGCCGACGGTAGCGATGCGCCGATGAGCCTGCGCTCGTTTCGGGTGCTGTCCGGCTGCGTCGTCCTCAACCTGGCCGGCGAGGGAGGGCGCCACGATCTCTGGCTGCTGCCGGACAACAGCGATCCGGACACGCGGCGGCGCCTGCGCATGCGTCTTGCCGCGACCGGCGGCCAGACGCCCTAGCACCTCCGAGCCGGTTGCCGGTTGCAGCGGCATCGGGCACTCTGCCGCGCTGGTGCGGTCCATGCAAAGCCCTGCAGCTCAGGGATGTTCCGCTGGCCGGTGTTGCCGGCTCTCCACAGATCAGGTTGCCATGTTCCGACCGCTCGAACTCTTCATCGGCCTGCGCTACACGCGCGCCAAGCGCCGCAACCAGTTCATCTCCTTCATCTCCACGGTGTCGATCATCTGCATCTGCATCAGCGTGATGGCGCTGATCACCGTGATGTCGGTGATGAACGGGTTCGACAACGAGCTGCGCTCGCGCATTCTCGGCGCGGTGTCGCACGCCACCATCTCCGGCGTCGGCGAGAGCATCCACGACTGGCAGGGCACGGTGAAGCAGGCCGAGGCCAATCCGCATGTGCGCGGCGCGGCGCCCTATGTGGACCTGCAGGCGTTCCTGCAGGGCACCTACGGCTCCACCGGCACCATGGTGCGCGGCATCGAGCCGGCGCAGGAGCCTAAGGCCTCCGAGATCGACAAGCACATGGTGCAGGGGCGCTGGGATTCGCTCACGTCCGGCAGCTGGAACATCGTCCTGGGCAAGGAGCTGGCGATGCAGCTGGGCGTGAATGTCGGCGATCGGGTGATCGTCTATGTGCCACAACTGCGCGCCACCCCGATGGGTGCGGTACCCAAGGTGCGTGGCTTCCACGTGTCCGGCATCTTCGAGCTGGGCATGCAGCAATACGACTCGGGCCTGGCCCTGATCAACATGGGCGATGCAGAGAAACTCGGTGACCTCGCTGGCCCCACCGGCATCCGCCTGCGTCTGGACGATCTATGGAATGCCGGCACGGTGGCGCGCCAGCTGAGCGATCAGCTCGGCCAGCTCTACAGCGTGCGCACCTGGATGCAGGAAAACAGCAACTTCTTCTCCGCGATCTCGATGGAGAAGAAGGTGATGTTCATCATCCTCTCGCTGATCATCCTGGTGGCGGTGATCAACCTGATCTCGATGCTGATGATGCTGGTCACCGACAAGCAGGCCGACATCGCCATCCTGCGCACCCTCGGTGCCACACCGCGCAGCATCATGGGCATGTTCATGGTGCAGGGTTTGCTGGTGGGCTTCGTCGGTATCGGCTTCGGCGTGGGGCTGGGCTCGCTGCTGTCGTGGAAACTCCCCGCCATCGTCGACTGGATCCAGGACGTGTTCCACGTGCAGTTCCTGTCGCCGGACGTCTATTACATCTCCAACGTGCCCAGCAAGCTCGATCCGGCCGACGTCGGCTGGGTGGCCTTGGTCACCTTCCTGTTCTCGTTGCTGGCCACCCTTTACCCCGCGTGGCGCGCCTCGCGCACGCAGCCGGCGCAGGCACTGCGCTATGAGTAAGCCGATGAACGCAGGCAACGACGTGGTGCTGCGCGCCAGCCATATCGCCAAAAGCTACCGCGAGGGCGATCTTCATACCGACGTGCTTACCGACGTGAGTTTCGAGCTCAAGCGCGGACAGACGGCGGCGATTGTGGGCGCCTCGGGCTCGGGCAAGAGCACGCTGATGCACATTCTCGGCGGGCTGGACACCATGACCCGCGGCGAAGTGGAAGTGGACGGCCATCGTTTGTCGTCGCTCTCCGATGCCGACCGTGGCCGCGTGCGCAACCGCTCGCTGGGTTTCATCTACCAGTTCCATCACCTGCTGCCGGAGTTCACCGCGCTGGAGAACGTGTGCATGCCGCTGCTTATTCGCGGCGTGGCGATTGCGCAGGCCCAGCGCGAAGCGACCGAATTGCTTGGCCGCGTCGGCCTGGCGGCGCGGCTGCAGCACAAGCCTTCCGAGCTCTCTGGCGGCGAGCGTCAGCGCTGTGCGGTGGCTCGCGCCCTGGTCACCCGGCCGGCCTGCGTGCTGGGTGATGAGCCCACCGGCAACCTGGACGAGGCCAATGCAGCCCAGGTCTACGCCTTGATGCTGGAACTCAATCGCGAGATCGGCACCAGCTTCATCCTGGTCACCCACGACACCCGCCTGGCCGCGCGCATGGACCGCACGCTGGTGCTGCACAACGGCGTGCTTACCGAACAGCCGCGCACCGATCCGGCCGCCCTGCTACGCGAGATGTGAGCACCTGGCGTTCGCCCGCCACGCGGCGAGGCGAGCGCTTACGCGAATGTCGCTGATGCGGACGTGCCCGCACCGCTAGCCTTGTCGCTGGCTTTCGACGACGGGCGCAGGGATGTCGCCACGACACACCGCTTGGTGCGGAATAGTCCCCAGCAGCGTGGCGCTGCTGCTCGGCGTGCTGGTGGTGCAGTGCTGGCCCGCGCTGCCTACCGGCGGCTGGCTGGTCGCCACCACACTCATCTGCTTCGCGACAACGATCGTCGGTGGGTGGCGACGCCGTTGCCGGCCGATCGGATGGATGGCGCTGGGTGTGGGGTGGGCGGTGTTGCACGGCAGCTGGGCCATGCAGGCAAGGCTGCCCGCGTCGCTGGAAGGCGAAGATCTGGTGGCTGTGGGTCGAGTGATCGATCTGCCGGACGTCCGCCCCGACGGCACCCGTTTCACTCTGGCCGTGCGGTCGGCCACGCTGGCGGGACGTCCGATCACTTTGCATGGGCGTGTCCGGCTCGCGTGGTACGACGATCCGCCGACCGTGCTGCCGTGCGACACCTGGCAACTGCGGCTCCGCCTCAAGCGGCCGAGGGGGATGATCAATCCCGGCGGCGCGGACAGCGAGCGCAGTGCGCTGGAGCGTCGCATCGTCGCCAACGGCTACGTGCGCCCGAGCAGCGCGAACCATCGGCAGACCGAGGGACGCTGCGTCGACCGTCTCCGCGGCGCGCTGGCTGACGGTATCGAGCGGAGGGTCTCTGACCCTCACGACGCCGCGCTGCTGCGCGCACTGGCTGTCGGGGACACGCGAGCGCTCTCTGCCGACGACTGGTCGGTGGCGCGGGCCAACGGGGTGTCGCACCTGCTCGCAATCTCCGGCTTCCACGTGGGCGTGGCGGCGGGCTTCGGCGTAGGTCTGGCGAGCCTGCTCTACTGGTTGTGGCCCGCGCTGGCGCTGCGCCGGCCCCGCCTGCAGGCGCAGGCGCTGGGTGCCTTGACCGCTGCCGGCGGCTACGGCGCGCTGGCCGGGATGGGCCTGCCCACGCTGCGCACGCTCTTGATGATCGCCGTCGTGGTGGTGGCCCGCAGCGGGCGGCGGCACGTCAGTGCCGCGCATGGCCTGGCGCTGGCGATGCTGGCGATCCTGCTGGTCGATCCGCTGGCCGTGCTGTCGGCGGGGTTCTGGCTGTCGTTCGTGGGTGTGGCCTTCCTGATGTTCTGCCTTGGGGCGCCACGGCGCGGGCTGCTGGGCTTTCTGCGCGACCTCACCGCAGGCCAGTGGGTGATGACGGTGGCGTTGCTGCCGCTCACGTTGTGGTTCTTCGGCCAGGCTTCGCTGCTGGGCGCGCTGTCGAACCTGATTGCCGTGCCGGTGGTGAGTTTCGTGCTGGTACCGCTGGCGCTGTCCGGCGTGCTGCTGATGTTGTCGTGTCCGCCGCTGGCGGTCGCGCCGCTGTGGCTGGCCAGTGTGGTGGCGCATCAGCTTTGGCGAGTGCTCGCCGGCCTGGCCGAACTGCCCGGGGCGGCGTGGTATCTGCCGACGGTGTCGCCGTGGGCACCGCTGCTCGCATCGGTCGGCGCGCTCTGGCTGCTGGCGCCGCGCGGCACGCCGTCGCGCTGGCTGGGCGGGCTCCTGTTCCTGCCGCTGCTGTGGCCGATGCGGGCGCCGATTCCGGTGTCGGCTTTTGAAGTGTGGATGTTCGACGTGGGGCAGGGGCTCTCTGTCGCCGTGCGCACGCGGCATCACGTGCTGCTGTACGACACCGGCGCGCGCTATCCGTTAGGCTTCGATGTGGGGGCCGCCGCGGTGGTGCCTTCGCTGCATGCGCTGGGCGTGCGCCGTCTGGACGCGCTGGTGATCAGCCACGCCGATAACGATCACGCCGGCGGTGCCGGTGCCGTGCTGGATGCCTATGCGCCCCGCCTGCGCCTGAGCGGCGAACCGGCGCGCCTGCCAGTGCGGATGGACGCCTGCCTGGCCGGGCAGGCGTGGCGCTGGGACGGTGTGACCTTCCGCATCCTCGGGCCGCGCGGCGGCGAGCGCGCGGGCAACGATCGCTCGTGCGTGCTGCTGGTGGACGGCGGCGGCGACCGGCTGCTGCTCACCGGCGACATCACCCGGCGGGTGGAGGCGACCGTCGCCGCCGCGATTCCGGCCGGCCGGCCGCTGGTGCTCAGCGTGCCGCATCACGGCAGCAAGACGTCCTCGTCGGAGGCGTTCGTGCAGGAGCTGCATCCCTCTCTGGCGCTGGTATCGGCCGGATGGCACAACCGCTTCGGGCATCCGCACCCGGATGTGGTGGCGAGATACCGCGATGCCGGGGTGACGCTGCGCGACACCGCGCGCGCCGGGGCGATCCGGCTGGATTTTCCTGTGCGTGGGTCGGTGTCGGTGAGTGCCGGTGAGCGCCGTCGCCAGCGCCGTTACTGGCGCGAAAAATAGCGCGCTTCGGCCGATCGTCCACATCCGGACGCAGCCCACGGAACCGTGCCGGTGGACTGGTATGATGCGCGCTTCGTTCTTGGCTGCTTGGTGCGGGAGTCGTCGTGCTGGAAATCCTGATGGCTGGCGGTTGGGCCATGGCGCCCATCCTGTTCTGTTCGGCGATCGCGCTGGCGATCGTGCTGGAGCGCTTCTGGTCATTGCGCCGCGCGTCGGTGTTACCGCCGGGCTTGGGCGGCGAGGTGCGCGAATGGGCGCGCAGCGGCAAGCTCGATCCGCAGCACCTCGATGCGCTGGCCAATGGCTCGCCGCTGGGCGAACTGCTCGCCTCGGCGCTCGCCGTGCGCGACCGCTCGCGCGAGATCATCAAGGAGCGCCTGGAAGACACCGGCCGCCACGTGGCGCACCGCATGGAGCGCTACCTCAACACGCTCGGCACGATCGCGCTGATCGGCCCGCTACTCGGCCTGTTCGGCACCGTGATCGGCCTGATCCGCATGTTCCTGGACGTGATGAAGGGCGGCGTCGGCGATCCCATGAAAATGGCCGGTGGCATCGGTGAAGCGCTGATCTGCACCGCCTCCGGCCTTGTGGTGGCGATTCCGGCCTACGTGCTGCACCGTTACTTCCGCTCGCGCGTCACCGGGTATTGCGTGGAGATGGAGAAGGAAGCCATCGCCCTGCTCGACGACCTGACGCTGGGCGCCGCCACCGCTCCTGCGGCGCCGCGTGCGCGCCGCACCCCGGCTGCCGGGTAAGCCGTCATGCGTATCGGTTCGGACCGTCGCCGCGACGATTTCGAGATCAACGTGATCCCGTTGATCGACGTGCTGCTGACCTTGCTGATGTTCTTCGTGCTCACCACCACCTTCGTGCAGCACTCGCGCATGCAGGTGACCCTGCCCAAGGCCAGCGCCGAAGAGCGCGACGTGCAGCAGCCCGTGCTGACGGTGATGATCGACCGTGACGGCCGCTTCTATGTGGGCAGCGACGAGGTGATGGGCGAGGGCATCGAGCCGCTCAAGCGCATGCTCGAGCAGAACGCCGGCGACCGCCGCGACGGCCAGGTGGTGATCCGCGCCGATGCGATGACGCCGCACCAGTACGTGGTCACTGCGATGGACGCGCTGGGCCAGCTGGGCTTCACCAAGCTGTCGATCGCCACCACGCCGACCGAGGCGGCGGCGCGTTGAGCGCCGGCAAAAAGCCGGCGTTGTGGGACGCGCACACCCGGCGCGTCTATGGTCGCCTGCTCGGCTACACGCGGCGTCACGCGGGCATCGGATTGCTGTCGGTGGTGGGCATGGCGGTGGATGGCGCCGGCCTGGCGGTGTTCACCAAGCTGCTCCAGCCCATGTTCGACCAGCTGTTCGCAAACAAGGATCCGTACCTGATCTTCTGGATGCCGATCTGGATCATGGCGATCTTTGCCGTGCGCGGCATTGGCACCTTCGTCAGCAACTACGGCATCGCCTACATCGGCCGCAGCGTGGTGCAGACGATCCAGCGCGATGTCTTCGCGGCCTATCTGCGCCTGCCGGCCACCTTCTTCGGAGCCGAGCCGTCGGGCCAGCAGATCTCGCGCATTACTTACACCTCCGAGCAGGTCGCCTCCGCCTCGACCGATGCGGTGAAGATCGCGGTGACTGAGGGCGTCACAGTGATCGGCATGTTCTACGTGATGATCTCCACCAGCGCGTATCTCACCTCGGCGCTGCTGGTGATGATTCCGCTGGTGGTGCTGATCGCCAGCGTCGTGAGCAAGCGCTATCGCGCGATCAGCCGGCGCATCCAGGGTTCGATGGGCTCGGTGACCGGCACGGTGGAAGAGTCGGTGGGGGCGCATCGCGAGGTGCGCATCTACGGTGGCCAGCCGCATGAGGCGCAGCGCTTCGATGACGTCACCCAGCGCACCCGCCGCCTGAATCTCAAGATCGCCGCCACCAGCGCCATGTCGAGCACGGCGATCCAGACGGTGGCGGCCTTCGCCTTGGCCGTGCTGGTCTATCTGGGCACCCGTCCCGAGCAGATCGACAAGATTTCCTCTGGCGTGTTCATCGCAGTGCTTACCGCGATGGGCGCCATGATGCCGTCGCTGAAGCGGCTGGCGAACGTGCAGGCGAACATCCAGCGTGGCGTGTCCGCGGCGGAAGACCTGTTCGAGGTGATGGACCTGGCGCCCGAGCGCGACGAAGGCACGCTGGCGCTCACCCGCACGCTCGGCGACCTGGTGTTCGAAGGCGTCCGCCTGCAGTACCCGCGCAGTGAGTCGGAAGCGTTGCGCGGGGTCGATCTGCACTGCGCGCCGGGTACGGTGACGGCGCTGGTGGGCCGATCGGGCAGTGGCAAGAGCACCCTGGTCAGCCTGTTGCCGCGTTTCTACGAGCCGAGCGATGGGCGCATCGTGCTCGACGGCGAGAACTACCTTCATTACGCGCTCGGTTCGCTGCGTCGGCAGATCGCCTGGGTGGGGCAGAGTGTGGTGCTGTTCGACGGCACCGTGGCCGAGAACATCGCCTACGGCGAACTGTCCGGTGCCAGCGAAGCCGACATCGTCGCGGCAGCCGAGGCGGCCAACGCCATGGAGTTTATCCGCCGCATGCCACAGGGGCTGCACAGTCCAATCGGGCAGGGTGGCAGCATGCTGTCCGGCGGCCAGCGCCAGCGCATCGCGATCGCCCGTGCGATCCTG
>NZ_JBQCCF010000067.1:0-15396 GCF_051962475.1 Dyella sp. | reverse complement strand
CATCGAATGTCAGCAATCCATCGCGACCTAGACCGTTTGCGGCATGTGTCACTCCAGCCAACGCGCACTCAGATCGATTGCTGCCGCGCCTGCGCGGCCACTTGCGGGTCCACCCCGTCGTCGCGGCTGACCATGGCGTAGTTGTAGCCCTGGCCGGACCAGTACTGCGCCACCAGCCCGCCGTCGGAGCGCTGCCCGCTGGGCAGCAGGTGATTGCGCGGGCCGGGCGGGCGCACGTAGAAGCTGATCGCGTGGCCGGCGGCGTCCTGGTAGAAGACCATCGCCGCGGGGCCCTGGTCGGTGGCGAACAGCCGGCCACCGACGGCGTGGAAACCGGCGCCGCTCAAGTCCGGCAGGCGCGCGGCGTGCGCGAAGTGGGCGTCGAGCCAGGTCTGCATGTCGCCGTCGCGCTGCGGCACCACATCGGGCCGCGCGGCGTGATCCATCGCCACCAGGCGGTAGGCCTGCATCGCGTCGGCCATCGGCGCCGTGCCCGCACCGCGCAGGCCGCGCGCCTGCCAGCCGCCGAAGCCGCCCAGCCCCAGGCAGAGCATCGCCGCCGCGGCGAACGCCACGCGCTGCAGCCGGCGCTGGCGACGACGGCGGCGGATCGCCCACGGATTCAGCGCGCCGTTGTCCGGCAGCGTCTGCGTGCCGCCGATCGCCGTGCGCAGCCGATGCGCATCGCGCTGCCAGGCCTGCACCTCGCTGGCGCGTTCGGGATGGCGCGCCAGATACAGCTCCACCGCGGCACGCCGCTCGCCTTCGAGGCGGCCGTCGACGTAGGCGTGGATATCGTGTTCGCTGGGAGTCGTGGTCATTTCAGCAACCGCAGGGAAGGGGTGGGAAGTTCGCCGTCGCCGTAGCGGCGCATCGCCTGGCGCGCCCGTGACAGGCGCGACATCACGGTGCCGATCGGCACCTCCAGGATGTCCGCGACCTCCTGGTAGCTCAGGCCCTCCACCGTCACCCACAGCAACAGGCTGCGCTGCTCGGGGGTGAGGTGTTCGAACGCGGCCAGCGCGGACTGCGCCAGAAGCTCGCGCTCGGCCGACGGCCACTGCGGCTCGTCGTCCTCGCGCAGGCGACCGAGCAGCCAGGCGTAGCGTTGCGCGCGACGCCGCGTGTCGAGGAACTGGCGGTAGAGGATGCGGAAGAGCCAGGCGCGCAAATCGCCGTCGTCGCGCTTGGTGGCCCGCCTGGACAGCGCCCGTTCGAGGGTGGACTGCACCAGGTCATCGGCGCTGGACAGGTCACGGGTCAGCCACAGTGCGAAGCGCCGCAGGCGCGGCAGCAATTCGCTGAGCTGGTCATCGAACGCGTGGACGGACATGGATCGGGCCGCAGGTGGTCTCGCCATGCAGGACACCGCAAGACGGAAATTATTCCATGGTGCGGGAATAAAACCGCGCGACCGGCGTCTGGCTGGGGTTACCACCACTTCCATCGCGGCCCGGAGCCTTTCCCATGCACGATCCCCAACCGCCTTCCCGCCCCCTGCGCAACCGCGCCCGCTGGGCGCTCATCGCCGGCGCCGTCGTCGTCGCCGGTGGCGCGTTCGCTTATGTCGGCGGCTGGCTGGCGCCGCACCGCCTCACCGCGGCGCGCCTCGTCGATGAGCTGCAGCGCAACGGCGGTGGCGTGCATCCCGGCTACCGCCGCAACCACGCCAAGGGCGTGTGCGTGGCCGGCTACTTCGAGGGCAACGGCAAGGCCAGCGCGTACTCCACCGCCTCGGTGTTCGCCGTCGGCCGCACGCCGGTGGTGGGCCGCTTCGCGATTCCCGGCGGCAACCCGTACGCGCCAGACAGCAGCGTGCCGATCCGCAGCCTGGCGCTGCGCTTCAACCTGCCGAACGGCCGGCAGTGGCGCACCGGCATGAACAGCATGCCGGTGTTCCCGGTGGCCACGCCGCAAGCGTTCTACGCGCAGCAGCTCGCCAGCCAGAAAGATCCGGCCACTGGCAAACCCGATCCGGCCAAGCTCGCGGCGTTCTTTGCCGCCCATCCGGAGACAGCCGCGTTCCGTGCCTGGGCCAAGACGGCCAAGCCGTCCGCCAGCTTCGTCACCGAGAGCTACTACGGCCTGGACGCGTTCTATTTCGTCGACGCACAAGGCGAACGCCACGCGGTGCGCTGGCGCGTGATTCCCGAAGCGACCGGTGCGCAACCCGCCCCCGCCAGCGACGACTACCTGATTGGCGATCTCAGGCGACGGCTCGCCTCGGGTCCGCAGCGCTGGCACCTGCTGGTGACCCTGGCCAACCCCGGCGACCCTACCGACGACGCCACCCAAGTGTGGCCGGCTGATCGCACCACCCTCGACGCTGGCACCCTCGTGCTCACCAGCGAGCAGCCGCAGGACAGCGGCCCGTGCCGCGACATCAACTACGACCCCACCGTGCTGCCCGCCGGCATCGCTCTCTCCGACGATCCGCTGCTGAGCGCTCGCTCGGCCGCCTACGCCAGCTCCTATCTGCGCCGCACCCGCGAGGAAGCGCACGTCCCGGGCACCGCCGCGCCCACGCATGCCCAGCCGGAGGTCGCCCGATGAACACCGTCCGCACCTTCAGCCTGCCCGCACGTGTGCTGCACTGGACGATGGCCGTGCTGATTCTGGCGATGCTGTTCATCGGTGTCGGCATGGTCGCCACGGTGAGCGAAAAGCATCAGTGGCTGCTGGCGATCCACAAGCCGCTGGGGATCGCGATCCTGTTGCTGGCGATCGTGCGGCTCGTCGTGCGGCTACGAAATCCGCCGCCGCCCTTGCCCGCCGACCTGCCAGCATTGCAGAGATTCGCTGCGCACATCTCGCACTGGCTGCTGTACGCGCTGATGATCGCCATGCCGCTGATCGGCTGGGCGATGCTGTCCGCCGGCGGCTATCCGGTGATGCTCACCAGCAGCCTGCGCCTGCCGGCGATCCTGCCCGAGAACGCGTGGGCCTTCGCCTGGCTGCGCACCGCGCACGGCGTGCTCGCCTACCTGCTGTTCTTCACCTTCCTCGCGCACATGGGCGCGGCGCTGTACCACGGGCTGATCCGACGCGACGGGGTGTTGCGCAGCATGATGGGCAACCGCCCGCGCATGCCGGCCCCGACGCCGGTCGACGCCACGCCAGAGTAGTGCAGCCCTGCGCTGGCGGGTGCCAAGAGCATCGCCCGCGAGCGGGCTCCTACAAGAGCCGACGCGCGTGTGGCACCGCGTGTAGGAGCCTGCTTGCAGGCGATGCTTTTGCAGGGCTCAAAGGCGAAGGGCATCGCCCGCGAGCGGGCTCCTACAAGAGCCGACGCGCGTGCGGCGCCGCGTGTAGGAGCCTGCTTGCAGGCGATGCTTTTGGAAGGCACAAGGCGAAGGGCGTCGCCCGCGAGCGAGCTCCTACATGGGCGCTAAGTGCGCGGGCGGCGGTCAGAAACCCAGGTCGCTCAGGCCAGGGTGATCGTCGGGGCGGTGGCCTTGTGGCCAGCGGTATTTGCGGTCGCGCTCGGCGATCGGCGCGTCGTTGATGCTGGCGATGCGTAGGCGCATCAGGCCGTTCTCGTCGAACTCCCAGTTCTCGTTGCCGTAGGCGCGATACCACTGACCGCTGTCGTCGTGGAACTCGTAGGCGAAGCGCACGGCGATGCGGTTGTCGCGGAACGCCCACAGCTCCTTGATCAAGCGGTATTCCAGCTCGCGCTGCCACTTGCGGGTGAGGAAGGCTTCGATCGCCTCACGCCCTTGCAGGAACTCGGCGCGGTTGCGCCAGCGGCTGTCGGGCGTATAGGCCAGCGCCACCTTGGCCGGGTCGCGGCCGTTCCAGGCGTCTTCGGCCAGGCGCACTTTCTGTTTCGCGGTGTCTTCGGTGAACGGGGGCAGCGGCGGACGTTGCATCGCGAATCTCCTCGGGGCGGCAGGCGCAAAAGTGTGCGCGCCTGCGGAGTACCGCGCCAGCGGCGCGAGCTAGGGATGCTCTGATCAACTAAGCGCAGGCGTCACCGGCTCTGTTTGTTCGCAGGCCACAGGGGTGACGGCGAAGGCAGACTGGACGTCTGTCGAGTCGGCACACCGAAGGCCTGTGGACAAACAGAGCCGGCCCCAACAATTTGAACCTTATAGAGAAGGGGTGATGTTCCAAAGGCTGTCAGGCTGCACCGCGCGGCTTGGACAGACGGCCAGTCTGCCCGGCGCCTCGCGCCACACCCTGCCAGCCTTTGGAACATCATGCCGCCTACGCCTAGTTGATCAGAGCATCCCTAGACCTTGGTCGCAGGTGCCGGCTCGCCACTGCGCCGGCGAAACGCGGCAGGGCTGACGCCATGCACCCGCTTGAAGGTCTTGCCGAACGCGGCGCGTGAGACGTAGCCGCAGGCCTCGCCGATCCGCTCGAGCGGGCGCGGCGTCTCGCGCAGCAGGCGCGCGGCCAGATCCATGCGCAGCGCGGTGACCACGTCCATCGGCGTCATCGGCGACAACTCGGCAAAATGCCGGGCGAAGCTGGCGCGCGACATGCGGCTGACCTCAGCGAGGCGCTCCAGCGTCCATGGCTCGCCGGGCGCGGCGATCACCGCGGCCAGGGCCGACGACACCCGCTCATCCATCAGCAGGCCGAGCAGTCCCTGGCGCAGTTCGCCCTGCTCCATCAGGGTGCGCACCACCAGCGTGAACAGCGCCGCGGACAGGTTCGCGATCACCGCATCGCCACCGGGCGAGGTCTGCAGGCTCTCGCGCCGCATGGTGTGCATCAGCGCGTGCAGACCGGCGTAGTCCTCGCGCCACTGGGTCTGCAGATGCACCACTTCGGGCAATGCCTGCAACAGCAGGGCGTGGTGCTGGCCCAGCTCGAAACTGCCGCAGAGCACATCGAATTCGCTGTGCGGCGCGTCGCTCACCACCTCCACCAGCCGCCCCAGGGGGCGACGTAATTCGGCGAACGCCAGCGTCGCGCCGTCGGCATGACGCATGGTGTGCGAGGCGCCACGAGGAAACAGCACCAGGTCACCGGCCACGAACGGACGACGCTCCCGCCCCACCTCCAGCACTCCCTCGCCGGCCAGCACCACGTGATAAGGCACCCGGCCCGGCGGCGCTTGTTCCGCGGGCACCGACCACGCCCCGGCGAAGCGGCACAGCAGGTCTACCCGCCCACGCAGACCCATCGATGCCACCAACGCGCTGAGACTGTCCATCGGACACCTTGAGACGAACGAAACCAAGATCGAGACGCACGGAACACGGAGGTGGGCCGGCGATCCGTAGCATTTTCACCACCGGCAGATGCCTTCGGCAACGCCGCTTCTTTCTCTCACAGGAGTAACTGCCATGACCCGTTTGCACACCCTCGCCTATGACCAGGTCGATCAGGAAACCGCCGAGCTGTTCGGCACCATCAAGCGAAGCATCGGCAAGCTGCCGAATCTTTACGCCACGATCGGCAGCAACTCGCCGAGTGTACTGGCCCACACGCTGGGCACCGGGGCCACGCTCGCCAAGAGCTCGCTGTCCAAGCGCGAGCAGGAGGCGATCAACCTCGCCGTGAGTGAAGCGACCGGCTGTGACTACTGTGTCGCCGCCCACACCATGACCGGCAAGATGGCCGGCTACACCGTGGAGCAGACCCGCGAACTGCGCAGCGGCTCGTTCGCCGAGGACGCCCGCATCGATGCACTGGTGAAGTTTTCGCTGCACCTGGTGCAGCAGCGCGGCACGGTGGATGCCGCGGCGGTGGATGCCTTGCGTAAGAGCGGCTTCACCGACAGGCAGTTGGTGGAGATCCCGCTGGTGGTGAGCGCGATACTGTTCACCAACATGGTCAACCGCATCAACGACACCACGCTGGACTTTCCCAAGGTGGCCTGACGGCACGGTCACTTTCCACCGGAAACCGGGCGCCCATGGCGCCCGGCTCGGGTTGTCACAGCTGGCTCATGCCGCCATCGACGACGATCTCGCTGCCGACGATGAACGCCGACTCCGGCGAGGCCAGGTGCAGCACGGTGGAGGCGATCTCCTCCGGCGTACCGAAGCGGCCCAGCGGCACCTGCGCCTGGATCTGCGCGGCGGTGGCTTCCAGCGTGGTCTGGTCGAGGCCCAGCTTGCCGTACAGCGGCGTGGACACCGGCCCCGGACTCACCACGTTCACCCGCACGCCCCGCGGCAGAAGCTCGGCTGAGAGCGTCTTGGCCAGGGTGATCAATGCCGCCTTGCTCGCCGCATACACCGAGGAGTTGGGCATACCGATGTGGGCGTTGATCGAGCCGTTGATGACGATCGAGGCGCCACTGTTGATCTGCGGCAGCAGCGCCTGCAGCTGAAAGTAGGCGCCCTTCACATTGGTGTCGAACACCTGATCCCACAGCGCCTCGTCCACCGCCTCGAACGGGGCGAACTTCGCGCTGCCGGCGTTGATGAACACGCCGTCGAGCCGGATCGATTGCGCGGCCAGATCGCTGGTCAGCTGACGGGCCTGGGCCAGCGAACCGGCGTCGTTGCGCAGCGCGATGGCCTTGCCGCCGAGTTGCGAAAGTGCCGCCGCGAGCGCCGTCGCATCGCGGCCGGTGATCACCACGCGCGCGCCTTCGGCGGCAAAGGCCTTGGCCGCGGCCAGGCCGATGCCGCTGCTGCCGCCGGTGACGAGGATGGATTTGTTGGCAAAACGGTTCATGACGAACTCCTTGGATGGGTTGACGTTCGGAAGAGGTTTTGAACGTGAGCCCATGCTGCGCCGTCACCTGCGCCATGCCGTACCATCGAATCGACGAACTCGTTCGAAGAGGTTGCACATGTTGTCCGAGGACGAACTGGCCCTGCTGGAGGCCATCCGCGAGACCGGCAGCCTCTCGCGTGCCGCCGCGCGGCTGGGACGCGCGCCATCCACCGTGTCGCACGCCGCACGCCAGCTGGAGGCGCGCTTCGACGCGCTGCTGTTCGACCGCCGCCGCTATCGCATGCAACTCACCCCGGCCGGCCACCTGCTGGCGCAGGAAGCCGCGCGGGTGATGCACGACGTGGCGCGCCTCACCCGCCGCGTGAAGCAGGTCGCCGGCGGCTGGGAAGACCGCCTGCACATCGTCACCGACGAAGTGCTGGAGTTCGACACGCTGCTGCCGGTGATCCGCGCGTTCGACAAGCTCGAATCGGGCGTGAGCCTGCGCATCACCCACGAAGTGCTGGGTGGCACCTGGGAGGCGCTACGCGAAGGCCGCGCCGATGTCATCGTGGGCGCCACCAACGAGCCGCCGGCGATCGCGCAGCTGCGCTGGTTCGAGCTCGGCCACATGGACTGGGTGTTCGCCGTGTCGCCGCGACATCCACTGGCCAAGGCCGCCGAGCCGCTGACGCAGGATTCGGTAAGCGCGCACCGCTCAATCGTGGTGGCCGATTCGGCGCGCAGCGCGAGCCGCGGCTATGGCGTGGTCGGCGGCCAGGCGACGCTGGCGGTGCCGAGCATGCGCGCGAAGATCCTCGCCCAGTGCGACGGCCTGGGCGTGGGCTGGCTGCCACGCCACCGCGCATCGGTCTTACTCAAGAGCGGTGAGCTGGTGGAAAAGGCGATGGCCGATCCGCGCGAACCGAATGTGCTCTATGCCGCGTGGCGCGGTGATCATGATGGTCGCGCGCTAGCCTGGTGGCTGGAGCAGATCCGTCAGCCGCGGCTGGCCAGGCGGTTGATCGATGGAGTGCCGGTGGTTGGTTAACGCCGCTCAACCACTCCCCGCCAGCGGTGGCCAGTCGTCTGCAACGTTTGCTCAAGGGAAAGCAAATGCTTTCGAGCGCCTTCGGCGCCCGAGTCACTTTCTCTTGGGTCGCCACGCAAAGAGAAGTGACTCGCCCTCCGCAGGAGGACGAAACGCTCTTGGCTCTTGATCTGCTCCTAGCCACAAGATCCAAATCACATTGGATTCCCGCGTTCGCGGGAATGACGACAACGAGGCATCCGGCAAAGATGACCCTCATCCTCGGAGGGGAAAGAAGGCAGCAGAGCGCAACCGAATGGAACTCCGAGCACCCGCTCAAACTATCGACCGCACCACCCCTCCATCCACCCGCACCGCCGCCCCCGTCGTCGCCGACGCCTGCTCGGAGGCGAGATACACCGACAGGCTCGACACCTCCTCCACTGTCGCCAGGCGTTTGATCAACGAACTCGGGCGCTCGGTGGCGATGAACTCGCGCTCCACCTGCTCGGCCGGCACGCCGCGGCCGGCAGCGATCTTGGCGATGAACTCGTTGACGCCTTCGGAGCGGGTCGGGCCGGGCAGGATCGCGTTGACCGTCACGCCGGTGCCGGCCAGCGTTTCGGCCAGGCCGCGCGACACGGCCAGCTGCGCCGTCTTGCTCATGCCGTAGTGGACCATCTCCACCGGAATCTGCACGCCCGATTCGCTCGAGATGAACTGGATGCGCCCCCAGCCGCGCTGTGCCATACCCTGCGCGTAATGCCGTGCGAGGCGCACGCCGCTCAGCACGTTCACCTCGAAGAAGCGCTGCCAGTCCTCGTCCGGAATCTCGAAGAACGGCTTCGGCTCGAAGATGCCCAGGTTGTTCACCAGGATGTCCACCTCGGGCATCACCGCGATCAGCTGCGCGGCGCCCGCGGCGGTGCCCAGGTCGGCAGCTACGCCAGTGAGCTTCGCCTGCGGCACGGCCTGGCGGATCGTCGCGAGGGCCTCGTCCACGCGCGCCTGCGTACGGCCGTTGACGACGACGTGAGCACCGGCGCCGGCCAGGCCCTGCGCGATGGCCAGCCCGATGCCGGCGGTGGAGCCGCTGACGATGGCGGTGCGGGAGGAAAGATCGATATGCATGAGGAGGTCCTTTCAGGAAGTGGGTGAGGTCACCGCGTCTGGACTGCGCCGGGCACCGGACATGCCCGAGAGTGACGAAACTGGGTACCGCCGTGGCGCTTTCAAGCGCGCCTGCGCCGCTGCCGCCTTTGCTATGCTCCCGCCCCGGCGTTGCAAGCCGCCACCGGGTCCGCGGAAAGGGTTCAACCCACTTGTCGAACGCTCGCCACCACCAACCTTTGTGCAGCCGGGATTGCGGACCTTCGGCACCTATTGCATGGAGGTTGTCATGAACGAGCTTCCCGCCCGTCCGCACCTGGGTCACCTGAAGAAGCAGGCCAAGTCCCTGCTCGACAGCGTGCGCCATCGCGATGCCGACGCACTTGAACGTATGCGCCGCGCCTTGCCCGCCGCGTCTGGCCTCGACCACGCCGTCATCGCCGCGAGGGAGTGGCGCCTGCACGATGCGCAATCGTGCGTGGCGCGCGAATACGGCTTCGAATCCTGGACACAACTGAAGGATTACGTCGCCCTGCAGGCCGCTTTGGCCGACACCGCCGCACGTCGACAGCAATGGCAACGCTGGGCCTTCGGGAACGGCTACCAGCCGGCGAAGCCGCGTCTGGCCGAACGCCTGCTGCGCGAGCATCCGCAGTTGCTGGAGGGCGATCCGGTACTGGCCTGCGCGATCGGCGATGTCGCCACGGTGCAGGCAGCGATTGCCGCCGATCCCACCTGGGCGAACACCGCGCGCGCCGGCAACGGCATGGCGCCGTTGGTTTGCGCCACGTTCTCTGCGCTGGTTTCGCTGCCGGCCTTCGCCGCCGGCATCCGCACCTGCGTCGACCGCCTGCTCGCGGCCGGCGCCGATCCGAACGTGCGCTGGCATGACCCACAGTTGCCCAACGATCCGCTCAGCGCGCTGTACGGCGCCGCGGGACGCAACCACGACGTGGCGATCACCCGGCGCCTGTTGCAGGCAGGCGCCGACCCCAATGACAACGAGTCGCTGTACCACGCCGCCGAGCTCGCCGACCCCAGCCTGGTAGGCCTGCTGCTGGAGGCCGGTGCGCGCGTCACCGGCAGCAACGCGCTGTTCCGTGCGCTCGATGGCGAACTGCCCGATACGGTGCGTCTGATGCTCGCCCAAGGCGGCGACCCGAACGAACCTGGGCCGGGCGGCTGTCCGCTGCTGCACGCGATCCGACGCCGGCGCTCGCCCGAGGTGATCGGCCTGCTGCTCGATGCCGGCGCCGATCCCTCGGTGCGCAACGCGCACGGCGTCAGCGCGCTGCGGTTCGCCCGCTCCCTGGGGCTCGACGCCGTGGCCGAACGGCTGCTCCAGGCCGGTGCCGCACCGGAGACCCCGAGCCCCTCCGACACCCTGCTCGCCGCCTGCGCCCGGGCCGACCGCGCCACGGTCCGGCGCCTGCTGGACGAGGCGGCCGGCATGATCGGCCAGCTGCACCCGGCCGAACTGCGCCTGCTGCCGGAACTGGCCGCCACCGGCCAGGACGAAGCGGTGCGGGTGATGGTGGAAGCGGGCTGGCCCATCGCCAGCCGCGGCGGCGACATCGACGGCAGCGCGCTGAACTGGGCCGTGTTCCGCGGCAACGCATCGCTCGCCCGCTTCCTGCTCGCCCACGGCGCGCACTACGACGAACGCCACGGCTACAACGACAACGTCTACGGCACGCTCAGCTTCGCCTCCAACGCCGAAACCACGCCAGGCGGTGACTGGCTGGCCTGCGCCCAGGCGCTGATCGATGCCGGCTCGCCCGTGCCCGAAAAGCGCTACGCGTTTCCCGAGGAGATCGCCGCGTACTTCGATGGGTTGCGCGACACGAGCACCTGAGCAAAGCAGAGGGCGATGGCGGAGCTCGGCGTGATCGCCGGGCTCCGCTCGCGCAGCGCCGGAAGCGCCCGCGTCAGCCCAAACGTGCTGTCAGAGGCGACGCTGCGTCACCGTCGTCACTGCCAAGCACGCGATCCCACACGCGGTCGATCTCGCCATCGGCCAGCGCTTCGTAGGCGGAGCGCCCGCCGAAGGCGCGCTGGTGCATGCCCATCCAGCGGGTGGCGCGCTGGCGGTCACCCAGGTGCTGGGTGAGCAGCACAGCCAGGGTGGCGTCCTGGCGTTCCAGCGTGGCGAAGGCAGCGAGCATCGCCGCCTCGCGCTGGGCGGCGAGGTGGGCGAGCTCTTCGGCGATGGAACGGAATCGATGCTGTGGCGTCACGGGCGCTACCTCGTTCGGTGAGGGCGACGACGGCTCAGCCGCGCGCGCCGTCGCGGATCGCTTGCAGGAAGGCGATGACCACCGGCGCGCGCCCCATCGCCACCAGCTGTTCGGCGGTGACCTGGCCGAGCTCGGCGATGCGCGTGTGGCGGTACCAGTCCATCACCCACTCGGGCTCGGGCTCCAGCCTCGCGGCCACGCGCAGCACGGCCAGCGCGGCGGGAATGGTGCGCACCATGGTGCTGTAGCCGTACTCGCCGAGCGGGGCGATCGGCTCGTCACGGGGATCGTCGCCGTGCACTTCGAGCAGCCAGGCGCGCAGCGCGCGGGGCGATACGGGGTGGATCGGATAGGCGACGGCCATGGACAACCTCCCTTCCGGCGAGGGTTCACCATAGGCCGCAGGCGCAGGTGGCACTTGTATGTTTTTGCTCGGTGTACGCCCGAGCGGCTGCATCCGCGGCGGTCCTGCCGAGCCGGCCCGCCGCGCGTGACCTCCGCCACATCCCGCCCGGCAGGCGCAGGCACTAGGCTGGCGCCCCGGCAGCATCCACGGCACCTGCAAGGACACGGCACGCATGGCCAAGGCAAGCATCCCGCTGGACGACCCGAAGATCAACGTGAAGCTCAGGCTTTCCGGGCTGTGGGCATCGCTGATGTTCTGCTACGTCTACGGCGACTACTTCGGCCTGTACGTGCCGGGCAAGCTGTCCGGCATGCTCGCCGGCCGCATGGCACCGCTGGGCGCAGTCACCCCGAACGTGCTGCTGGGCACCTCGGCGATGATGGCCGTGCCGGCGCTGATGGTGTGCCTGGCCCTGCTCCTGCCGGCGGCCATCAACCGCTGGATAAACGGACTGCTGGGGCTGGCCTACGCCGCGATCCTGCTGATGACGATGCCCGGCGCGTGGTCGTTCTACGTGTTCTTCGGCGTGATCGAGATCGCGCTCTCGCTGACCATCGTGTGGACGGCGTGGCGCTGGCCGCGCCGCGCCTGCCTCGTCGAAAACTGACCGCGCCAGCCGCCCGAGGGACGCCATGCTCATCGACAACAGCCAGCTCAATGCCAGGCGTCACGCCCGCCTGGCTGGCGCGATCTACCTGCTGAACGTGCTTACCGGCATCTTTGCGCTGGGCTACGTGCCGGCCCAGACGGGCGGCCACGGCGATGCGGCGACCACCGTGCAGAACATCACCGCGCATGAAGCGCTGTTCCGCGCCGGCATCGTCGCCGGGGCGATCTGCTACCTCGCCTTTCTGCTGCTGCCGCTGGTGCTGTATCGGCTGCTGGGTGCCACGCATCGCGTGGCCGGCGTGGCGATGGTGGCGTTGGCTACGGCCAGCGTGCCGATCGGTTTCGTCACCCTGGGCCACAAACTGGACGTGCTCACCCTGCTCGGCCACGCAGCGTGGCTGCAGCCGCTCAGCGCCACCCAGATACACACGCAGGTGATGCTGCAGCTCGACGCCTACGGCAACGGCTTGCTGCTTGCGCAGGTGTTCTGGGGCCTGTGGCTGCTGCCGTTCGGCTGGCTGGTGATCCGCGGACGTCAGCTGCCGCGGCTGCTCGGCTACCTGCTGGTGCTCGGCGGCCTCTCCTACGTGCTGGACTTCGCCGCGCAGCTGCTCGTGCCCGGCTACAGCGATACCGCCTTCGCCAGCTACGTGACGACGCCCGCGGCGCTCGGTGAAATCGGCACCTGCCTGTGGCTGCTGATCGTCGGCGCCCGGCCGGCCGCCACGGCATAGCGCCTCACGACGAGGAGTGACCGCCGGTGACGCCGTAGACCTCGGCCGTCACGAAGCTCGCCGCCTGCGAAGCCAGCAGCACGTACGCCGGCGCCACTTCCACCGGCTGCCCCGGGCGACCCAGCGGCACGTTGGCGCCGAACGTCTCAACCTTCTCCTGCGGTTGTCCGCCGGAGGGCTGCAGCGGCGTCCAGATCGGCCCGGGCGCGACGGCGTTGACGCGGATCCCGTCCTTGGCCACCTGCTTGGCCAGCGCCTTGGTGAAGGCGACGATGGCTGCTTTGGTGGGCGCGTAGTCGGCCAGAATCGCCGAGGGATCGTAGGACTGGATCGACGCGGTATTGATGATCGACGCACCGGGCGGCAGATACTCCAGCGCTGCCTTGCAGATCCAGAACATGGCGTAGACGTTGGTCTTGAACGTGGCGTCGAACTGCTCGGTGGTGATGTCGCGGATGCTTTCCTGCCACGCCTGCTTGCCGGCGACGTTCACCACCAGGTCCAGGCCCCCCATGTGTCGCTGCGCCTCGTCCACCAGGTGCTGACAGAATGCCTCGTCGGTGAGGTCACCCGGCACGGCATGCACGTCGACTCCGGCGGCGCGGGCCAGCTCGATGACCTCGTCGGCATCCTCCTGCTCCTGCGGCAGGTAGTTCAACGTGACGGCGGCTCCCTCGCGCGCGAAGGCGATCGCCACCGCGCGGCCGATGCCGGAATCGGCGCCGGTGATCAGGGCCTTGCGACCGGCCAGCTTGCCGGTGCCGACATAACTTTCCTCGCCGTGATCGGGTCGGGGCGCCATCTCGCGAGCCAGTCCCGGAGCCGGCTGCGGCTGGCGCTGGAACGGCGGACGCGGGTACTGCTTGGTCGGGTCCTGCAGCGCGGGATGGAGCGGATGATCGTGCGCCATGGCGTTCTCCTGGGCAGTGGACAAACAGACAGCTCGCGGTGCCGGGCGGCAGCACGCAACAGGTAACCGATGGACCGGCAGGTGCCGCGCGACATGCGCGTCGGCGCGGCGCCCCTTGCGAAAGTCAGCTCCCGCGCACAGGCCCCTCGCCGCCGGCCCGCGACGGCGTGGCGGCGCACGCATCGTGGCCACAGGCGCATAGCTTGGCGCGGTGTACCGCCGCATGGTCGTGCTTGGCCTCGAACTCGACCTGCTGCTGGCAACGGTCCGAGCAGTACAGCGAGGGCGGCGTGACGCGGCAGCTGCACGCGGCATGCCCACAGGTGTAGTGGTGATCTTTGATCATGGTGGGATTCGACGGAGGCGGCGCTGCAGGCTGCCAACCGGCACGTTGCGGGCACGTGCAGGCAACGTATCCACCCACCGACGATGCATTCACCCCGCTCTCGCGCGAGCAACTGCGGCATCAGACATTGCGAGACATTGCGCGCGCGTTTGCACCGATTCAGCCACCGCGCATGTTTCGTTGACGGGCGCCGGTCTAGCCTGCGCCGAGGTCCACAACCCGCAGGTGCGCCATGAACTCTCACGACCGCAAGGACAACCGCAAGCCGGACAAGCCCGTCTCGCCCGAGTCGGACGAGCAGCGCCGCACGCGCAAATCGCACGAGAGCGAGAACCAGGACGAAGCGCTGGAAGAGACGTTCCCGGCCAGCGATCCGGTGTCGCCGTTCATCCCGGCCAAGTTGCCGGAGTAATCCCCATGCACGCTGCACGGGTCCGCGTACCGGTGCCGGAGCGAGGCCGGGCAGGGTCCGCCTCGCCCGGCCATCGGCAAAGGCGCGTAGACAACCCGCCCGTCTGCACTTGCAGCGCCGTCTGTGCGCATGAGCGTTGCCACGGACGAGGTGGCTGCGAAGCGTGCGCGCTTGCCTGGCTGATCGATCAGGACGACCGCGCGCCATGGAACGAGCGCGGCCAGCTGGTGGCGCCGAAGAACCTGCCCGCCAGCGCGCGCACCGTGCACGATCCTCGCCAGCTCAGCCTGCGTTTCGAACGCAGCGCACCGGAGAAGCATCATGGCTAGACCCATCTGGACCGGCACGCTGTCGTTCGGCCTGCTCAACGTGCCGGTATCCTTGATGTCCGGCGAGCGCAGCGTCGACCTGCACTTCCGCATGCTCGACAGCCGCAGCAACACGCCCATCCGCTACGAACGCGTCAACGCGGAGACCGGCGACGAGGTGCCCTGGAAGGACATCGTCAAGGCCTTCGAATACAAGAAGGGCAGCTACGTCGTGCTCGATCCGGACGACATCAAGGCGGCCTCCGCGGAAGGGCGCGAGGCGGTGGAGGTGGAAGCCTTCGTCGACGCCGCCTCCATTGGCCCGGAGTACTTCGAGAAGCCGTATGTGCTGGTGCCGGGCAAGAAGGCGGAAAAGGGCTACGTGCTGTTGCGCGAGACGCTCAAGCGGACCGGCAAGATCGGCATCGCCCGGGTGGTGATCCGCACGCGCGAATACCTGTGCGCGGTGATGCCGCAGGACGAGGCGCTGATGCTGATCCTGCTGCGCTTCCCGCAAGAGCTGGTGAGTGAGGAGGAGTACGCGCTGCCGGACAAGGCGATCTCGGACTACCGCATCAGCGACCGCGAGCTGGAGATGGCCGGTGAACTGATCGAGTCGATGTCCGGCAAGTTCGAGCCGGAGAACTACCGCGACGAGTTCCGCGCCCGG
>NZ_JBQCCF010000066.1:0-12587 GCF_051962475.1 Dyella sp. | reverse complement strand
GGGCGTGAGCAAGTGCTCGCATGATTCATGCGGCCGTGTAGGAGCCCGCTCGCGGGCGATGCCTTTCGCTTCGACGCTGATTCAGAGCAAAGGCATCACCCGCGGGCGGGCTCCTACGGGTTGCTGTCACACCTCGTGGTGGATCGCTTCGGCCGGTACGGCGCCGGCCTTGCGGGCCTGGCGGCGCGGCGCCAGTTCCACCAGATACATCGCTGCCAGCACCAGCGCGCCGCCACCGAGCATGCGCCAGGTAAGCGACTCGCCGCCGAAGGCCACCGCGAAGCCGGCGGCGAATACCGGTTCCAGCGTCATCACGATCGCCGCCCGAGTGGCCGGCATGTGGGCCTGGGCCCAGGTCTGCACCAGCATCGCACCGGCGCCGGCGGCCAGTGCCATGTAGATCAGCGCGAACCAAACGCCGCGATCCGGCGGCAGCTTCGGTCCGTGCGGCAGCGTGGCCAGCAGGCAGACGGCGGCGATCGCCAGCATCTGCACGGTAGACAGCGCGAACGCATCGCCGGACCGCGACCATTGCCCCAGCCCCACGATGTGCAGGCCATACAGCGCCGCGGAGATAAGGACCAGTACCACGCCCTTGTTCACGCTGAAGCCCTGCAGCGACAGCAGCGCGAGGCCACCTGTCGCCAGCAGCACGGCAATCCAGGTGACCGACGGCATGCGTTGGCGCAGCAGCACGGTGCCGAGCAGCGGAGTGAACACCACGTACATGCCGGTGACGAAGCCGCTGACGCTGGCCGAGGCGTAGATCTGGCCGGTGGTCTGCAGCAGTTGTGCCACGCCGTACAACGCGCCCAGCGCCAGCCCCTGCAGCCACTGCCGGCGCGGCAGGCGTCGGAGCGGACCGGCGAACATCACCGTCATCGCCAGCGCCGCCAGCACGAAGCGCACGGCGAGGAAGTCGGCCACCGCCACGCGCTGCACCACGTCCTTGATAAGGAAGAAGGTGGAGCCCCATACCGCGGTCACGCCGATCAACGCGATCGTGGCGAGCGCCGCACTGCGCCCTGCGGCGGCGCTCATGCAGTGGCGTCCTGCACCGGCGCGCGGGCAGTGAGGCGACGCCACAGTTGCCCCGGCACCTTCAATGCGAAATGCGCCCAGATACCCAGCCAGACGACGGCCGCCAGATGCCACTTGCGCGCGTCAGGATCGAACGTGCGAAACCAGCGCCACATCCCGCGGTGCTTGTGCCAGCTGACGAACACCGGCCGGTGCCGGCTGGAACCGCCCTTGCCGTGCAGCACGCGTACGTCGCCGGCCAGCACCACGCGGTAGCCTGCGTCGCGCACGCGACGGCAAAGGTCCAGATCCTCGCAGTGCAGGAAGTAGCGCTCGTCGAAGCCGTCGAGGTAATCGAAAACGCGGCGCGACACCAGCATCAACGCGCCGGACACGGCCTCGGCCTCGACCGCATGGTCCGGCATCGGCCCTTCCACGTTGATGCCCTCGCCGGGACGCTTGAACAAGGTGGTGAGCGTGCGCGCCAGCAGCGGATCACGGCGATGGGAGGCCGGGTCGGGCACGCCGTACGCATCGCACACCACCGCACCGGCCAGGCCGGTACGTGGCTGCGCATCGAACGTCGCTACCAGGCGGCCCACGGTATCCGGCTCAAGCAGGCAGTCCGGGTTCAGCACCAGCAGGCGCGATCCGCCGGCGCGCTTGGCGGCGCGGTTCACCGCCGGACCGAAGCCCAGGTTGGCGTGATTGAAGATCACGGCGAGGCGCGGCTCGTGCTCGTGCGCGCGGGCGACCGCTTCGGGCACGCCGTCGCGCGAGCCGTTGTCGATCAGTAGCACGTCGCGCACGGCCGGGCAGGCCAGTGCGCGGCGGATGCAGTCGTGCAGGCCCGGGCCGCTGTCGGCCGAGACCACGATGACGCTGACGTCCGGCACGCCCGCCGGGGGCGCGGGAGAGGAATCGGGGAAGGTGATCACCGCGCAAGTATGCGCGCGGACGGGCCAATCGAAAACGGCTCAGCCCACGCGTTCACGGCGCAGGGCATCGCGCAGCGGCAGCGGCATGCCCGCGTCGCTGCCCTGCAGCCACGGCGCTTCGTCGTGCCAGCCGCACAGGTGGCGCCGGCGCAGGCGATGGGGTTGCCGCAAGTCGCGATCCCACAGCAGCACACCTGGTTTCGCTTCCAGTGCCAGCCAGCGCCCGCCAGGGCTGATGGACAGGCGTCCGGGTGGGGCCTCGATGCGCGTACCGTCGTCGAACACGTAGCCGGCGAAACCCCGCTCGCGCCGGTAGCGCAGGCAACCGCCGCGACCGTCGTCCAGCGTGCTGTCCGCGCTTTCGTCCAGCGTCAGCCACTGCGCGGGCAGCAGCTCCACGATGCCGCCCACGCGCAGCGGCGCGAGTGCCAGTTCGGGCCACTCCGGCGTGGGCGCGTTCGCGCCCGGCACCCGCGCCGCCTCCTGGCGAAGGCCGCGATCCAGCCACGATTCCAGTCCGGCCAGCAGGGTGAACCCGGCCAGCGCGGCCACCGCGGCGATCGTCCACGCCAGCGCGTCGTCGCCGAGCCAGCGCTTGAGCGCCAGCACCACGCCAGGCAAACCCCAGCGTAGCGCGAGCCGTAGCGACGCGGTGAACGGCTGCAGCCGCTCGGCGCCCACCAGCAGGACGGCGACGATGCCCAGCAGCAGCGGCAGGCCCAGCCACCACGGCAGCAGCACCAGCGCCACCAGCCACAGCGCGAAAGCCATGTGCCGATGCCAGCGCACGGCGCCCACGCCTCAGCCGCCGCGCCGGACGGCCGCCGAACGCGGAGCCTCGCTCAGCCGCACCATGCCCGCGCGTTGCGGAACATGCGCATCCACGGCGAGTCCTCGCCCCAGCTGTCCGGGCTCCAGCTCATCTGCACGCTGCGGAACACGCGTTCGGGATGCGGCATCAGGATGGTCACGCGGCCATCGGCGGCGGTGAAGCCGGCCAGGCCGCCGGGCGAACCGTTCGGGTTGAGCGGGTAGTTCTCGGTTGGCTTGCCGCGGTTGTCGACGAAGCGCACCGCCGCCTGCGCCTTGGACGGGCTGCACACGTTGGGAAAGTGCACGCGGCCTTCGCCGTGCGCCACCGCCACCGGGATGCGCGAGCCGGTCATGCCCTTGAAGAACAGGCTCGGCGAATCGAGGATCTCCAGCGTCGCCACGCGCGCCTCGTACTGCTCGGACGCGTTGCGCAGGAACTTCGGCCAGTGCTGTGCGCCGGGGATGATGTCCTTGAGCTGGCTGAGCATCTGGCAGCCGTTGCACACGCCCAGCGCGAACTTCGTGCGGTCGGCGAAGAACGCTTCGAACTGAGCGCGCAGATCGGCGTTGTAGAGGATCGAGGTGGCCCAACCACGGCCGGCGCCGAGCACGTCGCCGTAGGAGAAGCCGCCGCAGGCCGCGAAGCCGCGGAAGTCGGCCAGCTTGACCCGGCCCGAGGCGAGGTCGGACATGTGCACGTCGACCGCGTCGAAGCCGGCGCGGGTGAACGCGGCAGCCATCTCGACCTGGCCGTTGACGCCCTGCTCGCGCAGAATCGCCACGCGCGGGCGCGCACCTGGCGCAGCGGACAGCGGTCCGGCAACGTCCTTGGTGATGTCGAAGGTGAGCTTCGGGCTGATGCCCGGGTCGGCGTCATCCAGCCGCCACTCCAGCTCGGCGTCGGCGCTGAGCGGGTTGTCGCGCAACCGCTGCATGGCGTGGCTGGTCTCGTTCCACGCCTTGAACAGCGTGCTCCAGTGCCATTTGAAGGTGGCCTCGTTGCCGAGGTAGAGCTTGATGCCGAGCTTTTCCTTGGGCCGGCCGATGCGGTGGCTCATGCCGGCCAGGCCGTGCTTGACCAGCAGCGCCTCGAACGCTTCGCGGTTGGCCTCGGCCACCTGCAGCACGGCGCCGAGTTCCTCGTTGAACAGCGCACGCAGGGTCGCTTCGGCCCAGCCGTCCAGATGGATCTCCAGGCCGCAGTGGCCGGCGAAGGCCATCTCCAGCAGCGTGGTGATGACGCCGCCGTCGGAACGGTCGTGATAGGCCAGCAGCAGGCCGGCGCGGTTCGCTTCCTGCACCAGCTCGAACAGGCCCTTGAGGCGCTTGACGTCTTCCAGATCGGGCGGCACGCCGCCAGCGCGGTTGAACACCTGGGTCAACGCCGAACCGCCGAGGCGGTCGCGGCCGCCCCCCAGATCGACCAGCCACAGGTCGGACGGACCGCGGTCGAGCTTGAGCTGCGGGGTGAGCGTGCGACGCACGTCGCTGACGCGGGCGAAGCCGGTGATCACCAGCGACACCGGCGCCACAGTGGACTGGCGCTGACCGTTGTCGGTCCACACCGTCTGCATCGACAGCGAGTCCTTGCCGACCGGGATGGAGATATCCAGCGCCGGGCACAGTTCCATGCCCACCGCCTTCACCGCGTCGAACAGCGCGGCGTCCTCGCCCGCGTGGTTCACCGCCGCCATCCAGTTGGCGGACAGGCGGATCTCGCCCAGCTGATCGATCGGCGCGGCGGCCAGGTTGGTGATCGCCTCGCCCACCGCCAGCCGCGCGGCGTCGGCGCTGGAGAGCAGTGCCACCGGGGCGCGCTCGGCCATCGCCATCGCCTCGCCGGTGTAGCCGTCGAAGTCGGTGATGGTGACGGCACAGTCGGCCACCGGCACCTGCCACGGGCCGACCATCGGATCGCGATGATTGAGGCCGCCGACGGTGCGGTCGCCGATGGTGATGAGGAAGTTCTTCGAGCCCACCGTGGGCAGGCGCAGCACGCGCAGCACGGCCTCGTCCATGCCGATGCCCGAGAGATCCGGCACCAGGTCGATGCGAGGCTTGATGCGCGTGGCGTCACGATGCATGCGCGGCGGCTTGCCGAACAGCACGTCCATCGGCAGGTCGATCACGGTCAGCTCGCGGCGCGGATCGACCAGCACCAGCTGGCGCTTCTCGGTCGCCGTGCCGACGACGGCGTATGGGCAGCGCTCGCGGGCGCAGTACGCCTCGAACTCGGGCAGGTCCTCGGCCGCGATGGCGAGCACGTAGCGCTCCTGCGACTCGTTGCTCCACACCTGCATCGGCGACAGCGAGGGATCGTCGCAGGGGATCGTCGACAGATCGATCTCGCCGCCCACGCCGGCGTCGTTGAGCAGTTCCGGAATCGCGTTGGACAGGCCGCCGGCGCCCACGTCGTGGATGCTGACGATCGGGTTCTTGTCGCCGCGCGCCCAGCAACTGTCAATCACCTGCTGGCAGCGCCGCTCCATCTCGGCGTTGTCGCGCTGCACCGAGGCGAAATCGAGCTCGGCGCTCGATGCACCGGAGGCCACCGACGAGGCCGCACCGCCGCCCAGGCCGATCAGCATCGCCGGGCCGCCGAGCACGATCACCTTGTGTCCGGGCTGGAGCTCGCGCTTCTGCACGTGATCAGGACGGATGTTGGCCAGGCCGCCAGCCAGCATGATCGGCTTGTCGTAACCGCGGCGCACGCCCGCTTCGCCGGTCTCGTGCTCGTAGCTGCGGAAGTAGCCACCCAGGCACGGACGGCCGAATTCGTTGTTGAACGCGGCGGCACCGAGCGGGCCGTCGCGCATGATCTCGAACGCGCTGGCCATGCGCGGCGGCAGCGGACGCTCCACCTCCCACGGCTGCGGATGGCCGGGGATGCGCAGGTCCGACACCGAGAAACCGGTGAGGCCGGCCTTGGGCTTGGCGCCACGACCGGTGGCGCCCTCGTCGCGGATCTCGCCGCCGGCGCCGGTGGCCGCGCCGGGCCACGGCGCGATGGCGGTGGGATGGTTGTGCGTCTCTACCTTGATCGCGTAGTCAACGCGTTCGTCGTGCGCCTTCCATACACCGTCGGCATCGGCGAAGAAGCGCTTGCCGGCCGAGCCCTCGATCACCGCCGCGTTGTCCTTGTAGGCCGACAGCGTGTGCGCGGGCGAGCGCTGGTGGGTGTGCTTGATCATGCCGAACAGCGTGGCGTCCTGCGCCTGCCCGCCCACCGTCCAGCTGGCGTTGAACACCTTATGCCGGCAGTGCTCGGAGTTGGCCTGGGCGAACATGAAGAGTTCGGCGTCGGTGGGATCGCGCCCCAGTTCGGCGTAGCGGTCGGCCAGGTAGTCGATCTCGTCCTCGGCCAGCGCCAGGCCCAGCCGCGTGTTGGCCTCGTCGAGCGCGGCGCGGGCGTCGCTGCCGAGCGCCACGTGCACCAGGTCGCCCGGCGTACCGGCGAGGAACAGCCCCTGCGCCTGATCCAGATCGGTGAGCACCGACTGGGTCATCGCGTCGCACAGCACACCCATCACCGCGTCGTGATCGAGCGCACCCGCTTCGGGCAGGCCCACGGCCAGCCAGGCCAGGCCGCGCTCGACGCGGCGCACGTCGAAGCCGGCGCCGTGCAGGATGTCGGTGGCCTTGCTCGACCACGGCGAGATCGTGCCAAGACGAGGCACCACCCACAGGCTGGCCGGCTCCGGTGCCGCATCCTTGGCTTCCAGCACGTCCAGCAGCCGCTGGCGTTCGAGGCCTTCGGGGACCCGGTCGGCATCGAGGAAATACACGAACCACGCCGCCTGGATGCGCGCACCGCGATGCAGGGCATCGAGGCGGACGTTGAGGCGGTCGAGGCGGAACGGCGAAAGGGCAGTTTGCCCGTCGAAAGCGATCATGCGAGGGGGATGGCGCTGTACGGGAAAACCGCCATTCTACCCGATGCTGCAATACGGCATCGGATACCCCCGAGGCTGCGCCGGGCGGTCAGCCGCCGCCGATCGGGTGCTTGCGAAGGTCGTCCAGCACCTGGTCGGCGGTCACGTAGCCGCCGAGCTGGCGGCCGTCGGCGGTGAAGACCGCCGGCGTGCCGTCCACACCCAGGCGCGCGCCCAGTTCGAATTCCGCCTTCACCGGGTTGTCGCAGGTGGCCGCCTTCGGCGCCCGGCCCTGCTTGGCAGCGGTGAACGCGCTCTTGCGGTCGGCGGCGCACCATACCGACACCATCTCGGTGTAGGTCGGCGTGGGATTGCCGGCGGTGGTGGTCACACCCTCGCGCGGCCAGGCCAGGTATTCGATGGCGATGCCGGCCTTCATGAAGTCGTCGATGTGCTCGTGCAGCTTGCGGCAGAAGCCACAGTTGACGTCGGTGAACACGGTCAGCGTGGTCTTCGGGTGCGGCGGGGCGAACACGATGCGCTGCGCCGCCGGCACGCGCGCCAGCTCGGCCTTGCGGAAGCCGGCCCAGGCGTCGTCATTGAGGCTGTGTCGCTTGGCCACGTCGACCAGATCGCCGTTGAGCATGTACCTGCCGTCGGCAGTGACGTAGACCATCTGCCCGGACGCGATGACGCGGTAGAAGCCCGGCACCGGCGAAGGCGTGACCGATTCGATGTGCACTTTTGGCCCGAAGCTCTCGATCGCCGCGCGCACGGTCTTCTCCACCTCCGGCGGTACGCCCGTATCGGCAGCCTGTGCCGCCACCGCCACGCCGCCCAGACAGAGCGCGAACATCAGCTTCTTCCACATCGTCATCAACCTCGTGCAGGCGCGATGGGTGGCACCGCGCGGGAAGCGCGAATTCTCGCACAGGCACCTGAACCCGATCGCCGGCCCCCGGGGCGGGCAAGCGTGCGCGCCGTCCCAATGTGCGCACGCCGGCGCGGCGGCGCGGCGTCTCAGCCGCGCGGATGGTGCTGCGCGTGCAGCCGCTTGAGGCCTTCCTTCGCCACCAGCGTATAGATCTGCGTGGTGCTCAGCGCGCTGTGGCCAAGCAGCATTTGTAGCGCGCGCAGATCGGCGCCGTGGTTGAGCAGGTGGGTGGCGAAGGAGTGCCTGAGCACGTGCGGCGAGATGCGCTTGGGCGTGATGCCCACCTTGATCGCGTAGCGCTTCACCAGGGTCCAGAACATCTGCCGGGTCATGCCTTCGCCGCGCCGGCTCAGAAACAGCGCCGCCGGCTGGCGGCCGCGCGCCAGCACCGGTCGCGCGGTCTTGAGGTACGCCTCGATGCGCTCCAGCGCCAGTTCGCCCACCGGTACCAGCCGATCCTTGCCGCCCTTGCCGGTGACGCGCAGCACGCCCTGGCGCAGGTTCAAGCCGGCCAGCGGCAACTCGACCAGCTCGGACACGCGCAGGCCCGAGGCGTACATCAGCTCCAGCATGGCGCGGTCGCGCAGGCCCAGCGTGGTGCTGACGTCGGGCGCGTCGAGCAGCGCCTCGATCTCGCGCTCGGCCAGCGCCTTGGGCAGGCTGCGCGGCAGCTTGGGGCGTTCGATCAAGCGGGTGGGATCGTCGAAATCCGCCGACTGGCGGGCGAGGAATCCGTAGTAGCGGCGAAATGAGGATTGCCGCCGCGCCAGCGAGCGCACCGCGACCGGCGCGGCGCCGTGGTAGGCCGACAGATCCTGGCGGCGCGCGGTCTCCAGGGTGCGCCCGCGCGTGGCCAACCAGCGTGCGAGGCCCTCCAGATCGCGGCGATACGCCTCCAGCGTGCGATCGGACAAGCCATCTTCCGACCACACCCGTTCGATGAAGGTGGCGATGCTGCGCTGGTCGGCTTGGGCGATACTGGCGGGGTTTTCCTCTTTCATGCGCGCCATGCTGGGCACGGCGCGCGCGCGACGCAAGCGAAGCCATGACCGACGCCCCCACCTCCCTGCCCTGCCCGCTGTGGCGCCGCCTGATCGCCCTGGTCTACGACCTGCTCGCGGTGGTGGCGATCGTGATGGTGGTGGGCCTGCTGTGCCAGCTGGCCACCGGCGGACGGCTGATCACGACCGGTGCGCAGACGGCGATCGCCTGGTGGTATCGACCGCTGCAGGCGGTGGTGGTGTCGGCGTATTTCGTGGTGTCGTGGCTGCGCGGCGGCCAGACGCTGGGGATGCGCCCGTGGCATCTACGCGTCACCGCGCGCGACGGCGCGCGGCCCACGCTGCGCCAGGCGTTGATCCGCGTGATCGTGGCTAGCGCGCCGCTGGCGTTGCTCGCGCTCGCGCCCGTGCTGGGCCTGCGCGGCGCGCTGTGGGCGGCGCTGATCGCCTGGGCGGCGTGGTTCGCCGTGGCCCTGTTCGACCCGCGTCGGCGTGCACTGCACGACCTGGCCGCTGGCACCGAGCTGCGTCGCATCGGTTGATGCGTTCACGGACAGCGCGGCGCCGGCCCGGCACACTGCGCACATGACCGACACCGATGCCCCGGCCCGCAGCGAGGCCGACCTGCTGCGCACCAACCGCCGCTTCTACGAGGCGCTGTGGTCCGATGCCCGGCTGATCGCGCCGGACCGCTTCAATACCTGGCCGCTGTTCGGCGCCCTCGCCAGCGAGGCGCGACACCGGCTGGAAGTGGCGCCGGGCCTGCGCCCGCGCCTGCCGCTGGCGGATACCTGCTTCGTCGACATGAGCCACGCCGCGCTCCGTGGCCTGCATCGCCAGGGCGCCCGCACCGCCCACGCGATGATCGGCGCACTGCCCTTTCCCGGCGCGCAGTTCGACCTGGTCTGCGCACTGGACATCCTCGAACACGTGGTGGACGACGTCGGCGCGCTGGCCGAACTGGCGCGCGTGGCCATGCCCGACGCTACGCTGCTGCTGTCGGTACCGCTCGATCCGAACGCCTGGACCGCCTTCGACGATTTCGTCGGCCACTACCGCCGCTACGAGCCGGCGCAGATCGAGGCGATGCTGGCCGCGCACGGCTGGCGCATCGAGCGCAGCGCGGTGTACGGCATGCAGCCGGAATCCTCGCGCCTGCTCGACCTTGGCCAATGGTTCCTGACCCACCAGCGCGAGCGTGCGATGTGGTGGTACAACCGGGTGTTCATGCCGCTGGGCCTGCGCTTCCAGAAGCCGCTGGCCTGGCGCGAGGGGCTCGGCGACACCACTGGCGTCGACGAGCTGCTGCTGGTGTGCCGCCGCGGCCCGGCGCCAGCCGGCGCTTGAGCTGCCGCAGGTATTTGCGGCACCGCAACACAAATTAGACCGACTGGTTCTAGAATCAGACCTTTATGGTTTGACGGTCCACCTCATGCTCTATCAGATCCACGAGTGGCAGCGCGCCTTCCTCGGTCCGCTCAGCCACTTCGCCGAGGCCAGCGCCAAGATGCTCAACGACCCCGCCAGCCCGCTGGCGCAGTGGCCCGGCGTGGAGCGCTGGGCAGCCGGCTATGAGCTGATCCACCGTCTCGGCAAGGACTACGAAAAGCCTGAGTTCGGCATCCATCAGGCGATCGCGCACGAGCACGAGATCGCCATCGTCGAACGCGTCGCGCTGGCCAAGCCGTTCTGCCAACTCAAGCGCTTCAAGCGCTTCAGCGACGATCCGGACACCATCGAGAAGATGAAGAACGACCCGGTCGTACTGGTGGTGGCACCGCTTTCCGGCCATCACTCCACGCTGTTGCGCGACACCGTGCGCACCTTGTTGCGCGATCACAAGGTGTACATCACCGACTGGGTCGACGCGCGCATGGTGCCTGTGGATCAGGGCGCGTTCGGGCTGGACGACTACATCGCCTACGTGCAGGAGTTCATCCGCCACATCGGTGCCGAATCGCTGCACGTGATCTCGGTGTGCCAGCCGACCGTGCCGGTGCTGGCCGCGATCTCGCTGATGGCCTCGCGCGGCGAGACCACGCCGCGCTCGATGACCATGATGGGCGGCCCGATCGACCCGCGCCGCAGCCCCACCAGCGTCAACAACCTGGCCACGCGCCAGCCGCTGTCGTGGTTCAAGGGCAACGTGATCCACACCGTGCCGACCAACTACCCGGGCGCCGGGCGCGAGGTCTACCCGGGCTTCCTGCAGCACGCCGGGTTCATCGCGATGAACCCCAGCCGCCACCTCAACTCGCACTGGGATTTCTACCAGGACCTGGTGCGCGGCGATCTCGACGACGCCGAGTCGCACCGCAAGTTCTACGACGAGTACAACGCCGTGCTCGACATGCCGGCGCAGTTCTATCTCGACACCATCGCCAAGGTGTTCCAGCAGTTCCTGCTGCCGCGCGGCGTGTGGGACGTGGCGGGCGAGCGCGTCGATCCTTCCGCGATCAAACGCACCGCGTTACTCACCGTGGAAGGCGAGCTGGACGACATCTCCGGCCTGGGCCAGACCGAGGCCGCGCACGACCTGTGCACCGGCATCCCGGCCAAGGCGCGCGCGCACCGGGTGATCGAGGGTGCCGGCCACTACGGCATCTTCAGCGGCCGGCGCTGGCGCGAGACGGTCTACCCGCAGGTGCGCGACTTCATCCGGACGTTCGAGCCGCGCACGGCGTGATGTCGAGCCGCCGCCGCGACATGGCCCGCCGCGTGTGAGCACGCCGGATTACCAGCGCATCCTCGACGCGATCCGCGACGAGCTGCGTCCCGTGCTGGCCCAAGGCGAGGTGGCCGACTACATCCCGCGCCTGGCCAGCGTGCCGCGCGACAAGTTCGGCATGGCCGTGGTCACGCTGGATGGCCAGGTCTTCCGCACCGGCGACGCCGACGAGCCGTTCTCGATCCAGAGCATCTCCAAGGTCTACACGCTGACCCTCGCGCTGCAGGCAGTTGGCGAACAGCTGTGGCAGCGCGTGGGCCGCGAGCCCTCCGGCAGCGCGTTCAACTCGCTGGTGCAGCTGGAAGTGGAACACGGCGTGCCGCGCAACCCGTTCATCAACGCCGGCGCGCTGGTGGTGGCCGACGTGGTGCTGGGCAGCCGCGCCGATGCGCGCGCCGAGCTGCTGGCTGCGGTGCGCGGCTGCGCGGCCAATCCCGCGCTGCGCGACGACCCGGAAGTGGCCGCCTCGGAGAAGTCGCACGGTTACCGCAACGCCGCGCTGGCCAACTTCATCCGCAGCTTCGACAACCTCGAGCAGCCGATCGAGGCGGTGCTGGATTTCTACTTCTACCAGTGCTCGCTGGCGATGAGCTGCACCGACCTGGCGCGCGGCTTCCTGTTCCTCGCCAACCAGGGCCGCTGCCCGTGGTCGGGCAAGGCGCTGCTGTCACCGGACCTGGCCAAGCGCATCAACGCGCTGATGCTCACCTGCGGCACCTACGACGCGGCGGGCGACTTCGCCTACCACGTGGGCATGCCGGCCAAGAGCGGCGTCGGCGGCGGCATCGTCGGCGTGATTCCCGCCAAGCTGGCCGTCGCGGTGTGGTCGCCGGCGCTCAACGCCAAGGGCAACTCGCTGGCTGGCAGCCTGGCGCTGGAGCGCTTCACCAGCCTGACCGGGCTGTCGATCTTCTGATCGTCGGCGCTCGCGCGAGGCAGTCCACCGCCGCGCGGCTTGTTCGTCAGCGCTATCGCCAACCGGCTCGCCTAATGCCAGCACGCCACACCGGCACAGCTGAGCGTATTGAAGTCGTACAGGGTGGAGTGCCCCAGCGTGCCCTTCGGGCGCGGCAGGCCTTTCGGCACGAAAAACGTGGCGCTATGCGCGCCGTACAGGCCAGCCGGCAGGGTGAACGGCTTCAGCACCACGTAGGCGTGATACATCCCGATCGGCCGGGGCTTCGTGCCCCCCGAAACCCGCCGCAAAAAAACCGCCCCCCCCCGCCCGGCGGGGGCCAAAAGCCCAAAGCGCGCCAACCCAAGCGTACCCACCCCCAAAAA
>NZ_JBQCCF010000065.1:0-27523 GCF_051962475.1 Dyella sp. | reverse complement strand
ACACAAGTCACCTGCGCACACTGTCAAAGATCAATCACTTGCGATCCGTTTCTCGAATCGCCCCGAAGCATTTCGCCCCGGGTGAGCCGCACATTCTACATCGATCTTCCACCTCGTCAACACCTTCGCGAAATGTTTTTTTCGCGCTGCCGTGAGGCGATGGAACCCTCGCAAGAGCGGCTGCTCGTTGAGGGGCGAGAATCATAGCGCCGAGCGCCGCGGCTGTGAAGAGGGTGCGAACAAATTTTGCTGGTCGCGTTGACCGATCCCGTTGGGCCCGGGCTCTTGCGGGGCATCGCAGTGAGCGCACGCCATGCCGGGTTGATAGGGAACGAGGCGATGTCCGACGAAAGCCTCGGCCATCGCCCAGTCGTCTTCGAAGGGAATGAACTGCTGCATGTCGATGCTCCTCAGCAAGCGCCCTCGAGGGCGCAGGTGCATCACATCATCGACAGCGGCCCCCGCCGTGGCGCCTTGGGGCAACGACGGGGCGGATTGGGGCGGGACTCAGTCGACTTCGATCATCTCGAAGTCGTCCTTGGTCGCCCCGCAGTCCGGGCACGTCCAGGTATCCGGCACATCTTCCCAGCGCGTACCCGGGGCAATGTCCTCTTCCGGCAGGCCAAGCGCCTCGTCGTAAATGAAGCCACAAACAACGCACATCCACTTGCGCGATGCCGATCCGGTGCTGCCCTGAGTCATTGCGTATCTCGTAACTAAGAAGAGGTGGACAGCCATTCTCGCAACTCGCACGCTGCGGCGAAAGGCGCACGCGCGCGACGGCGTTCGGGCATCATGCCGACCCCATGAGCGCACTCCCTCGTAACGGTATCTATGCGATCACCGATGGGCAGCCCCATCGGTTGATCGAACGCAGCGAACAGGCCCTGGCTGGTGGCGTCGCCATGATCCAGTACCGTGACCTGAGCGACGACCATCCTCGCCGTCTCGCTGAAGCAGGCGCGCTGGCTGCCCTGTGCGCCCGCTACAGGTGCCCGCTGATCATCGATCACGACATCGCGCTCGCTCGCGCCGTTGGCGCAACGGGCGTGCACCTGAGCCAGGCCGATGGCGGCCCTGGCGCGGTGCGTGCCGTGCTCGGCGCCGATGCCATCGTCGGAGTGTCGTGCTATGCCTCGGCGGAACTGGCCACCGCCGCGGCGCGCGCGGGCGCGAGCTATGTGTCGTTTGGCGCGTTCTTCCCCTCACCCACCAAACCCGATGCCGGGCGAGCGCCTTTGGATCTGTTGCGGCAGACGGCCACGCTTGGCATTGCGCGGGTGGCGATCGGCGGCATCACCCCGGACAATGGAAGGCTGCTGATTGACGCTGGCGCCGATTTCATCGCCACCGTCTCGGCCCTTTACAGCGCCAGCGACACACGCGCCGCAGCGGTCGACATGGCCGCGCTCTTCACCGCCTGAACTGGACACCTATCTGATGAACAACCACGAGCTCTTCCAGCGCGCCCGCCAGCTGATGCCCGGCGGCGTCAACTCCCCCGTGCGCGCATTCAAGTCGGTCGGCGGCGAGCCCTTCTTTACCACCCGCGCTGACGGCGCCTACCTTTGGGATGTCGAGGGCAAGCGCTATATCGACTATGTCGGCTCGTGGGGACCGATGGTCGCCGGCCACAATCATCCGGCCGTGCGCGAGGCGGTGGAACGCGCCATACGCAACGGCTTGTCCTTCGGCACGCCCTGCCCGGCCGAGGTCACAATGGCCGAGACGATCACGCGCCTGGTGCCCTCGATGGAAATGGTGCGCATGGTGAACTCCGGCACGGAAGCCACTATGTCAGCGATCCGGCTGGCGCGCGGCACCACCGGTCGCAGCAAGATCGTGAAGTTCGAGGGCTGCTATCACGGACACGGCGACAGCTTCCTGGTGAAGGCCGGCTCGGGCGCACTGACGTTTGGAGTGCCGACCTCGCCAGGCGTGCCCAAGCAGAACGCCGATCTCACGCTCACCCTTCCCTACAACGACCTGGATGCGGCCAAGGCACTGTTCGCCTCGCAGGGCAACGACATCGCCGGCCTGATCATCGAGCCGGTGGCCGGCAACATGAACTGCATCCTGCCCCGCGACGGCTATCTGCAGGGCCTGCGCGACCTGTGCGATGCCCACGGTGCGCTGCTCATCTTCGACGAAGTGATGACGGGCTTCCGCGTGGCGCTGGGCGGTGCGCAGACGCACTATGGCGTGCGCCCGGACCTCACCACGTTCGGCAAGATAATCGGCGGCGGCATGCCGGTGGGCGCGTACGGCGGCCGACGTGACCTGATGGAACAGGTGGCACCGTCCGGCCCCATCTATCAAGCCGGCACGCTGAGTGGAAACCCGGTGGCAATGGCCGCCGGCCTGGCGATGCTGGACGTGGTGCAGGCCCCCGGCTTCCACGACACGCTCGCCAGCCGCACCCGCCTGCTGTGCGATGGGTTGCAGGCGGTCGCCGAGGGCGAAGGCGTACCGTTCAGCACGACCTGTGTCGGCGGCATGTTCGGCCTGTTCTTCACCGCCGAAAAGGTGGAGACCTTCGCGCAGGCCACGGCAGCCGATACGGCGATGTTCAACCGCTTCTTCCACGGCATGCTCGCCCGCGGCGTCTATCTCGCACCGTCGGCGTTCGAGGCCGGCTTCATGTCCAGTGCGCACAGCGATCAGGACATCGCCGACACCCTGCAGGCCGCGCGCGAAGCACTGCGCGACGCTCGCGCCGCCTGAGCAGGCCTACCAGCTGCCGGTATTGGGCATGGATGCCCACGGTTCGGCCGGTGCCAGTGCCTCGCCCGCCTGCAACAGCTCCACGGAGATCAGGTCGGGCGAGCGCACGAACGCCATGTGCCCATCGCGCGGCGGTCGATGGATGGTGTAGCCCATCGACTGCAGATGGGAGCAGAGCGCATAGATGTCCGGCACGCGAAACGCCAGATGGCCGAAATTGCGCGCCGAGCCGTAGTCCTCACTGGAATCCCAGTTGTAGGTCAGCTCGATTTCGGCCTCCGGGTTCTCCGACGCGGCCAGAAATACCAGTGTGAATTTCCCCGCCGGCACGTCGCGGCGCCGCACCTCGTGCAAACCGAGGCCCTCGCAGTAGAAGCGCAGTGACGCCTCGAGATCGCGCACGCGCACCATGCTGTGCAGGTATTTCATCGCAACACCTCCGCTGGCGCCGGCGCCTGTACGAACTCCAGCAACGCCGCGCGCAGGCGCCGCAGGCCCTCGGCCACGTCCTCGTCGGCCAGGGTCAGCGGTGGCACGAAGCGCAGCACGTCCGGTCCGGCCTGAAGCAGCAGCAGACCGTGGGCAGCAGCGTAATCGATGATCTCGCCCGCGCGTCCCTTCCAGGCATCGGCCAGCACCGCGCCGATCATCAGGCCGCGGCCGCGTACCTCGGCAAACAGGCCCAGCTCATCGTGGATCGAGGCCAGGCCTTTGCGCAGGTCGTTCGCCTGGCGCTCCACGTTTAACAGCACTTCGGGCGAGGCCAGCTTGGCCAACGCCACGCGTGCCACCGCCGCACCCATCGGATTGCCGCCGAAAGTGGTGCCGTGCGCGCCGAACTGCATCACCTCGGCCACCTTCGGCCCGGCCAGCATGGCGCCGATCGGGAAACCGCAGCCAAGCGCCTTGGCCAGGGTGACGATGTCGGGAACTACGTGATCCTGCACGTGCGCGAACAGCGTGCCGGTGCGCCCCATGCCGCACTGGATCTCATCGAGCACCAGCAGCGCATCGTGTGCATCGCAAAGCTCCCGCACGCGACGGATGAAGCCAGGCGCCGCCGGCAGCACGCCACCCTCGCCCTGCACCGGCTCGAGCATCACCGCGGCCACGTCGCCCCCGGCGAAGGCTGCCTCCAGTGCGCCGGCATCGTTGAAATCCAGGTAGCGGAAGCCGGCAGGAAGGGGTTCGTAACCTTGCTGATATTTCGGTTGCGCCGTGGCGGTGACAGTGGCCAGCGTGCGCCCGTGGAACGAGCCGCGGAACGTGATGATGGTGCGCCGCTCCGGCCCGCGTCCCTGAGCGGCCGCCCATTTGCGCACCAGCTTGATCGCTGCCTCGTTGGCTTCGGCACCGGAGTTGCAGAAGAACACGCGTTCCGCGAAGCCCGATGCGCGCACCAGCTCTTCAGCCAGGCGCAGCGGCGGCTCGGTGTAGAACACGTTGGAGCTGTGCCAGAGCTTGTGTGCCTGCGCCGTCAGCGCGGCAATGAGATCCGGATCGGCATGGCCGAGCGCATTGACGGCGATGCCGGCGCCGAAATCGACATACTCGCGACCTTCGGTGTCCCATACCCGGGCACCTTTGCCATGGTCGAGTATCAGGTCGCGCGGCTTGTAGACCGGCAGCCAATAGCGTTTGCCGAGGTCGATCAACGAATGATGGGCGTGCATGGGAGTCCGACAGGCGCAGCAGAGGCGCCACTTGCTGGAGGGTTGGCGCGCCATCGTAAATCCAAGCCTCCTGCCTTGCATCACGACGGCCTGACGATGCGCCGCTCGGGGGGTGTAAACCGGATTGCCCCTGTATCACTCCTGTTACACCTGCCGGGAATCGCCCGGCAACCGTTGCTCGACCTGACTTTCGCGCACCAAACGCACCCGCCAGGGCTGTAAATCCTGTTACACCTCCGGCCACGGCCGAGGCGCCGGCCATCGGCGGGAAACCGCGCCACTGCGCCAACCGGCGTGGGTGGCACACCGTTTGCTCCTTCCCTTCCGCACCAAGGGGAGAAGCGGCATGTCCATTCGTCCGAACGTTCTGATCAGCGCGTGCGTCAGCGGCGGTGCCATCGCCCTGGCCGTCGCCGGCCTCGTGCTCCCAGCGACGGTTGTCGCCGCCGACGCACATCGCGCGGTGCAGGCCAAACCCGGCGAGATCGTCATGCTGCGCAATGTCGCCACGCGTCCGGCCTATCGCCAGGCGCCGCCCGGCATGGCCCTGATCGTGAACCCCTCACCCAAGCACGAGATCGACAGTGCGCTGGGCACCGGCGAGCTCTCCGACGCGGACTACGCCAGCCTCGATGCCTCGCCCGGCGCCGGCCAGACCCACGCCACCACCGTCGAGCACATGGTCGGCAACGCCCTGGGCGGCGCGCTGGGAGCAGGCCCGAGCGGGCGCAACGAGGTCGCCTCCAATGGCATGAGCCAGGTCATCGCCGGCCCCATGGGCGCGGTCGGCGGCACGACGCGTGGCATCGGTGATCAAGTGCAGGGAGCGCTTTCGGCCCTTCCGGGCATGACCGCGCTGCCGGCGGCGGGGCACTGAGCCCATGCGCAAGGCGCTCACCCTGATCGTGTGTGTCCTCGCCGCGGCTTCGGCCCGCGCGGGCAACGACGATTACGCGGCAATGCTGGGCTACTTGGCCAACAGCCGTATCGACGGCAATGCCCTGCGCGGCGCCACGGGCGCCAGCGCGGTGAACCTGTCCGCCGGAGATTTGAACCAACAGGCCAACCTGCGCGCGTTCGCCAGCGGTGGACAGGCGCAGATCCAGGCCTTGCAGTTGCAGAGCGACAACCAGGCCGACCGCCCTCGCGCGGCCAGCGCCAGCATCGGCGGCAACGCCTATGTGGGCGGCAGCGGTCTGGCCTCCATCAATCAGGCCAGTGGCAGCGGCAACGCGCAGCTCAATGCGGTGTCGGCCGAGCTGGCTTCTCAAGGGATACGCGAGACGACGGATGGCGCTCTGTCCGCCGCCGTTTCCGCGTCGGCAGGGGGGCAGCAGGTGGGCAACACCGCCGCGCCCGGCGGATCGATGCGCAGTGTGGCGGTCGAGTCGTCGGCGATGCGTGGTTACCAGGGAGTGCTGCAACTCAATCAGGCCGCGGGTTCAGGCAACGCCACGGGCAACCAGCTCGTGCTCGCGTTGCCCGCCACACCGCGGTAACACAACGCGACACCAGGAGAGATGACACCATGAACACGACAATCAGGAAAACGCTGTTGGCGCTCGCCATCACGACGCTGTTCGGTTCGGTGACGGCGTACGCCCAGGAAGGCCGCGATGACCATTCCCACAACTCGGGAGTGCGCTTCGACAAGAAGGTAAAGCTCGACTCGGACATCTCCATCTCGGGCGACCCCAGGGTCCGCGGGCGCATCGACATCGACTCGGCGGCGATCGCCATCGTCGACAACGCCCAGACCAACGGCGGCAACGACGGCAGCAACACGAACCTCAGCAACAGCGCGTCGGCTGCAGACAACGTCGCCCAGGGTGCCTCGGGCAACATCGGCGTCAACATCGGCGCGGGCGACAACAATCAGCAGGACAACGCTGCGGCGCTGTCGGCCACCGACGCCAGCTTCGCCTTCGGCATGGCCGACGGCGAGGTCTTTGTGAACCAGCAAGGCGCGTTCAACGACACCATGAACGCCGGCGTCACCAACGCGGCCGGCCTGGGTGGCAACGCGTTCCAGAACGCCTCGGGCAACCTCGGCGTGAACGTCACCTCCGGCAACAACAACCAGCAGAAGAACGCGATGGCTGCCTCGGTCGCCACCACGCGCTTCGCGCAGGCGACGGTGTCGTCCAACCAGGCATCGGCCCACAACACCGTGAGCAACGCCGGGTTCGTGCAGCAGTACACCGATACCGTGGACGTTTCCATGAGCGGCGACGTGTCGGGCTACTCGCTGGGCTACGGTGCGGGCGGCTACGTCGGCTCGTCCTACGGCAGCTACTCCGGCAGCACCTCGTCGACGCTCCAGGGCACCGCCGACCAGATCGGCAATGTGTATCCGGACATGTGGTCCAACAGCCCCAATGACGATCCCACCCACGCCCACCCGGGCAATGGCTTCGTCGGTCACTTCGACCTCGACACGGATACTCAGGGCGGCTCCGACCTCAATGGCGACGGCGGCGCACTGGCCTTTGGCGTCAACGGGTCCAGCAGTGGCAGCGAGAGCGGCACCACGCATGCGCATGAAGGTGGTCAGCTCGGCTTCGTCGAGCTGTCGGCGAACGACCTGTACGCCGACCTGAGCGGCACCGTGACCACCACGCGCTGGGTGATCAACGACGCGACCAACACCGCCAGCCTCAGCGGCAGCGCGTTCCAGAACGCCTCGGGCAACATCGGCATCAACGTGTCCGCAGGCACCGGCAACCAGCAGGCCAACAGCCTGGCAATGGCCGTGGCACAGCCGAGCGCCGGTGGTGGCGGCGGCGGGGGCGCCGAGTAAGCAAGGCACGGCTGCCATCAGGGCAGCCGACGAGGGCGGTGATCCGGAAGGAGTCCGGGTCGCCTGACGGAACCCCCCGGCCCGTCCCCTGCGGGCCGGGGGACTTCCTCGAATCGGGAGTCCCCATGCGCTATCGAAACGCTACGCTGCTTGCCTCCCTGTTCGTGCTGGCACTGGCCGCATCGCCAGCCAGCCGGGCCGGCGAAGTGCGCTTCGATGGCGTGCTGCCCAACGGTGCCCCCTACGTGCGTAACGTGGAGAGCATGCAGGAAGGGCGCTATCGCAACATGGTGCGCCAGCACACCGATTACAGCTGCGGCGCGGCGGCGCTCGCCACCGTGCTTCGCTATGCCTACCACCTCAACGTCGATGAGACGACGGTGATCCAGGGAATGATGGGCGTGGCCGACGAGGCTGTGGTGAAGCAGCGCGGCTTCTCGCTGCTGGACATCAAGCATTACGTGGAGTCGCTCGGCATGCGCGGCCGTGGCTACCGCATCAACGAAGCGCGCCTGCGCACGCTTCGCGTCCCCGGCCTGGTGCTGATGGACGTGCGCGGCTTCCGCCATTTCGTGGTGCTCAAGCAGGTCCGCGGCAACATCGTGGAACTGGCCGACCCCATGCTCGGCAACCGATCCATGAACCTCCCCGACTTCCTGGCGGCCTGGCCGTCGCGGGCGGTGTTCGTGGTGATCGGCAACGACTTCGATCGCAATACCGTTCTGCTCCAACCCACCGACAAGGCCAGTGCCCGCGCATTGTTCGCGCGACAGGGCCCGATCACCGACGCCGAGTTGCTCGACTTCGGTTTCAGCCATGCGGATCTGTTCTAGGCGGCCAGCCTGCACCGATCCCGGCAGTCATGCATTGCACGGACTAGCGCCATGAAACACACACGACTTTTCATCCTTGGTGCCAGTGCGCTGGCACTCAGCCAATGGGCGAACACCGCGCGCGCCGAGAGCGCTCCACCGGGCAGTGGCCTGGAGGAAATCTCCGATGCCGAATTGGGCGACATGCGCGGCCGCTATACGCCTGGTGACAACACCGTCGCCTGGTTCGGGGTGAAGATGATCTCCACCTGGCAGACCACCGCGGGCCAGGTGCTCGAGGGGACGATGGCGCTATCGATGGATCTCGCCAAGTCGAAGCCGACCGTAAGCTTCGTGCCATCGGTGAGCATCACCCAGATCAACGCACCGCCGCCAGCGCCCTCCACTGACCCCTCGCGCCATATCGACGCAAGCGGCCTGGCCAACGTAGCTGGCGTGACACAAAGCGTGCAGGTCGCCGGCGACAGCAATCTCGCCAGCAACGTGACGCGTCTGAGCGTTCAGGACGGCGGCACCGTGCCGGCTACCGACGGCCCCTCGTCCGGACCGGATATGGCCAGTGCCTACGCGGACGGCGCAAGCGCCGTGGCGAGCTTCGACGGCAACAGCGCAAACGTCCTGCTCACCATCGATGGACAAGGCGCCGTGTCGCAATGGATCCACAACGGCAGCATCGGCCAGAGCGTGCAGTTGGCCGCGGACAACCAGTGGGTCAGCAATCGCATGGAGATCGATCTGATCCGGCAGTCGATGGCTGCCAACACGCAACTGGCCCAGAACGTGGCGCAGTCGATCGCTCTTGCCCGGGGCATTGGCTTGCGCTGAAACCAACGCCGGATGCCCGGCACAGGGGAGATCCTCATGGAAAAGAGCTTATTGGCGAGTGCCGTCATCTGCGCACTCGCCCTCACCACGACCACGCTGCATGCCCAGGATGCAGGAACGGCGGCGACGCCGCAGGATCAGGCCGATGTCGCCGCCCTGGTCAATGAACTGCAGACGCTCAAGAGCAGCTATGCCCAGGAGGTGCGTCGACTGCGTGAGCTGGACATGCAGGTGCAGGCCCTGCAGGCGCGACTGCAGGGCAAGGTGCCCGCAACGAAGCTTCCTTCTGAGCCCGCGGCGCAGCCGCTGGCTTCGGCAGACACCACGCCACGACCGCAGACGGCACCCAGTGCCGGCAACGAGGCCGGCACGCAGGCGGAGGCGGAACAGGCCAAGCCCACGCGCAGCATGCAGGACGCGCTGCTGCAGGAGCACGCCGTGTTCGATCGCAAGCTGACCATCGAAAACAGCCTCAGCTACAGCCGCTACGACCGCAAGCAACTCACGCTCAACGGCTTCCTGGCGCTGGACGCGATCTTCCTGGGCAACATTGCCATCGAGAACGTCGAATCCGACTCGCTCACGTATGACCTCGCCGCCCGGTATGGACTCAGCCCACGCTGGACGCTCAACGTGGACGTGCCCTATCTCGGCCGCAAGACGGTCTACCAGAAGGGCGGCGCGGGCGGCTCGGCAGCGGCGATCGCCGAGGAACAGACCACCGGCAGCGGCATTGGCGACATCAGCCTGAGCGCGAACTACAAGCTGTTCGCCGAAACCGGAGCGATCCCCGATACCGTACTCACCTTCGGCGTCACCGCTCCCACCGGCCAGGCGCCCTACGGCATCGACTGGAAAGTGATCGAGCGCGACAACGACCAATACATCCGCTTCGCGGTGCCCGAGAAGCAGCCCACAGGCAATGGACTGTGGCAGGCGAACATCGGCGCCTCGCTGGTCAAGACCATGGACCCGGCGATCATCTTCGCCAACCTCGGGTACATCCATTCGTTCGCGCGCAGTTTCGGCGACATCGATACCGATCCGCAGACGCGCAACCCAGGGCGGGTGAAGCTGGGCGATTCGTACTACTTCGGCGCCGGCGTCGCCTTTGCGTTCAACGAGCGGACGAGCCTGAGCCTGTCGTTCAGCGACAAGCTCAGCGCCAAGGCGTCGCTGCGCAACAAGGACACCCCCTGGACGAAGATCATCGGCAGTGACGCCAACGCCGCCACGTTCAACATGGGCGTGACGTACGCGCTGAACCAGCGCACCACGATGGTGACCCTGCTGGGCATCGGCCTGACACCGGATGCGCCGGACTACAGCATCACCTTCAAGATTCCCTACATGTTCTGAGGGCGGCCGGCGCCCGCGCAGGGCGCCCTGCCTGGCAACCGGTTCAGCGCAGCTCGTCGAGGGCCAGACGATGCTTCTTGCACAGCCGATAGACCGTGACGCGCGAGATGCGCAATCGCCGGGCGCATTCGCTGATGTTGAAGCGGCTCTCGCGCAGGCACTTCATGATCGCCTCGCGCTCGGCCGTGACCCGCGCCACTCCCAAGGCCGGCGCCATGCCGCTGCCACCCTCGGCGCCGGGCAGATCCAGGTCGGCCGCGCTGACCAGCGCGTCCTCGGCAATCACCGCCGCGCGCTGCACCCGATTGATCAGTTCGCGCACATTGCCAGGCCAACCGAACCGGCGCATCGCCGCACGCGCGCCGGGACCAAACCCACGCGCGCGGCACGCGTGATGCTCGCGGAAACGGTCGAGGAAATGTTGCGCGAGCAGCTCCACATCGCCCTCGCGGTCACGCAGCGGCGGCATCGGCAGACGCAGCACGTTCAGGCGGTAGTAGAGATCCTCGCGAAAGCGGCCAGCCGCCACCGCCTGCTCCAGATCGACGTGGGTCGCGGCGATGACCCGGGCATCGGCGCGAATGAGCTGGCTTGAGCCCAGCCGCTCGATGGTCCCCTCCTGCAGGAAGCGCAGCAGGCTGGTCTGCGCGTCCAGCGGCAGGTCGCCGATTTCATCCAGAAACACCGTGCCGCCGGCGGCACTCTCGATGTGGCCGATCCGGCGGGCGTTCGCGCCGGTGAACGCGCCGCGCTCGTGGCCGAACAGCTCCGACTGCACCAGATTCACCGGCAGCGCACCGCAGTTGATCGCCACGAACGGCTTGCCGCTGCGCACCGACAAATGGTGCAGCGCCTTGGCCGCACCCTCCTTGCCGGTGCCCGTTTCGCCCGTAATCAGCACGGGCAGGTCCACCGGCGCGAACTTGCGCAGGCGCGAGAGCGTTGCGCGCATGGCCGGGCTGCGCCCGACGATGCCGTCGATATCGCCGCCGGACGCGGGCGACTTCCCTCCCACGATCGTCCCCAGCGTGTCGATCAGGCGTTCGATGTCCACCGGTGCGGTGAAGAAATCGACGCTGGCCTGCAGGATCCGCTGCACGCGGGCCGCCTGTGCCGAGGTGCGCGAAGAAACCAGGGCCAGCCAGATCAGGCGCGGGTGGGCGGCCATCAGTTCGCCCATGGCATCGAGCCCGCGATCGTCGCTATCGCGCAGATCAGCCATGGCGACCACGATATCGCCCCCACGTACACGCAGTTCGCCGCCAGGCGCATGGACCGAACGCACCGACCAACCGGACTGTGCCAAAGCGCTCCGCTCACTCGTGGACGGCTCGCCGAACCAGATAACGCAGCGTCGCGCTGCCATTGCCCCCGACTGCATGCCTCATCCTCCCCCGCAGGCCCCTGCTTTCCGCTCGATCAACCCTATTTGATGAACGAAAAGTGTGATGCAGTTCTCGATACTACGCCGGTCAAATGACGATCTGCGCAACAAATTGCGTAGGGGAATTCCGATAGGCAGGCTACGTTAAGCCTCCCACGGCGCCCGGCTCCCGGATTTTGCGGCCCCTGCCGCGCCCCGGATGCGTCAAAGAAACAGGTCGGGCAACAGTGGCTGGCCGGGCGCCACGGCGTATTGATCCAGGTCATCGATGCCGGCCTCGGCGAGCACCTCATCGTCGATCGCGAAGCGGCCGGTGGTCTGCCGCGCCGGGCGCACCAGCAAGGCGTGGGCAGCGTCCGCCACGATTTCGGGCGTACGACACTGCTCCGGACGCACGCCGTCGATCATGGCGATGGCGGCGGTGGCGATGACCGTACGCGGCCACAGCGCGTTGACCGCGATGCCCAGCGGGCGAAACTCCTCGGCCATGCCCAGCACGCACAGGCTCATGCCCATCTTGGCGATGGTGTAGGCGGTGTGCGGCCCGAACCACTTGGGATCCAGCGTGGGCGGCGGGGCCAGCATCAGCACGTGCGGATTGGCTGCGCGTTTGAGATACGGCAGGCAGGCCTGGGTGGCAAGAAAAGTGCCGCGCGTGTTGACCTGATGCATCAGGTCGAAGCGCTTCATCGGCGTGCCTTCCACGCCCGCCAGCCAGATGGCGCTGGCGTTGTTGACCAGGATGTCGATACCGCCGAAACGATCGGCCGCCTGCGCGGCCGCCTCGACGACCTGCGCCTCCTCGCGGATGTCTACCTTCAGCGCCAGTGCACGCCCGCCCGCCGCCTCGACCGCTGCGGCCGCACTGTGGATAGTGCCGGGAAGCTTCGGATTGGGCACACCGCTCTTGGCTGCGATGACCACGTTGGCCCCATCGCGTGCCGCGCGCAAGGCGATGGCCAGACCGATGCCACGCGAGGCGCCGGTGATGAAGAGGGTCTTGCCGGCCAGTGAGTCCACGGCGCCGCTCCGTTGTCGGGGAATGCACGCGAGTGTAGCGCCGGGCTCGGCGGACCCCGATCAGGGGCGCTGGAAGCGCGGGAGGATGTCGCGCAACTCGGCCAGTCGCTGCACCGGGTCGTCCAGTTCCAGCAGGCGCTGGCGCTCGCTGTTGGTCAGCGGGAGCAGCTCGGCCATGCGGAAGCCCAGCCAGCTCGCATCGTCGTAGGCACTGCGCGGGGCATCGCGCCAATGCGGCCCGAGTGTTTCCACCAGGCGTTCCAGGATGGTCTGCAGCAGGCCGAACTCGGGCGGCACCTCCAGCGGCGGCTCGTCCGGCCAGAGCTGCACCTCGCCACGCAGCAGGCCATCGGCACGCACACGGGTGCGCTCCACGCAGAAGCGGGCGCCGCCACGGGCCACGATGCCGAGCAGGCCCTCCTCGGTGGTGTGAAAGTCGGTAATCGTGGCCACCGTGCCCACCGCCGCCGGCAGCGCCGGGTCGCCGACCTCGAAGCCGTCCAGGATCAGGCACACGCCGAAGCCGGTACCCCGGCGCGTACAGTCACGCACCATGTCCAGATAGCGCGGTTCGAAGATGCGCAGGGACAGCGGCGCTCCCGGGTAGAGCACGGTCGCGAGGGGAAACAGCGGCAGTTCGACGAGGGGGAGCTGGCCGGCCATGACCCGGAGTGTAGCGATCGCTCCACCGCAATTCAGCCAGGCCATAACGGCGACTGGACGCCAGCGGCACCCTGCCGCACATTGCACGCCTTCATTGATGACGGAGTCAGGGATGTCCGCGTTCGAACTCACGCCTGCCGCTGCGCTGCCACCCTTGCTCGAGGGGGATCCCGCAGCCGTGCTTCGAGTAACCCAATTGAGCAAGGCGTTTGCCAAGCGCGAGGTGTTGCGCGCACTGGACTGGAGCGTGCCGGCCGGTCGCGTGGTTGGCCTGCTCGGCCGCAACGGCGCCGGCAAGACCACCCTGCTGCGCTGTCTGCTCGGCCTGTCGCCGATCGACGGTGGCGAGGTCAGCCTGTTCGGCGCGCCGATGACCGAGCCGGGCGGCGAGCGCATGCACCGGGTCGGCTTCGTGCCGCAGACCTTCGACCTGTTCCCGTGGATGAAGGTGCGCGCATATCTCGATTTCACCGCCGCCTTCTACGCGCGGTGGAACGCCGCGTTGGCGAACCGCCTGCTCGGCGAATGGCAGCTCGACCCGAAGCAGAAGATTGGCCAGCTCTCGCAGGGCCAGCGGCAGAAGCTGGCGATCGTGCGCGCGATCGCCCCGGAACCGGACCTGCTGGTGCTGGACGAGCCGGTCGCCAGCCTCGATCCGCAGGCGCGCCGCGCGTTCATGGCCGAGTTGCTGGAGCTGATGCGCGCGCCGGGCAAGACGGTGATCTTCTCCACCCACATCACCGCCGATCTGGAACGCGCCGACGCCGACATCGCCCTGCTGCGCGACGGGCGCATCCAGTTCACCCGTCCGCTGGCCGAGCTGCGCACGCATCTGCGCCGGGTAGTGCTCAGCCGCTCTGCCGGCTGGCCGCACGCCCCCGTGGTGGCCGGCCTGCTCAAGGCCACGGTGAAGGGCGATCGCGCCGAGCTGCTGGTGGAAGACCCCACGCTGGACAGCCTCGACGCACTGGCCGCACGCGAGCAGGCCACGCTGCAGATCGAGACGCCCACGTTGGAAGACCTGTTCGTGGAGCTGGCATGAAGGCGGTCTGGCAGCTCTCGCTGCAGCTGTGGCGCCGCATGCCGGTGCTGGTGGTGCTGGCCGGCGGACTGTGGATCTACGGCATGGGCATGCTGGTGTGGTCGGTGCGCGGCGATCAGGCGCTGGCCGGCATCGGCATGAGCCTGGCGCTTTTCGGCGGCTGGTTCTGGCACGTCGGCCAGGGCCAACTGCTGCGCGGACTGTGCCGGCCGGATAGCTTCCTGCTACCCGGGTTCCGGCGCCGGCTGGGCGAGCTGGCGATCGTCGACGTGGCGCTGTGGGTGCTGCTGCCGGCCCTGCTCGCGGCGGTGTGCGGCATGCCGTATGTCTGGCTGGCCACGACCGGGCTGCTGCTGGCGGCGGCGCTCGGATTGGCCAGCGGCACCGGGCGACGCGCTGGCGTGCTGATCTGGCTGGTGGTGATCGCCGCCGGCTGGATGCCACAACTGGCGGCGAAGATCGCGCAGGCCGCCCTGCACTCGCCGTTGACGCCCGTGGCGCTGCTGCTGGCGGCCGTGCTGATCCTCAAGCTGGTGCTGCGACCGCTGTTGCGCATCGACGACAGCGAACCGGACGTCTCGCCACTGGAAAGCACCGGGCTGAACCGGCTGCAGTCGCCGTCGATGGAAGGCACGCCTCCGCGCGGCGCCATCGGCAAGCGCGTGAACGCATGGTTCGACGGCATGGCGCAGCGCGCCATGGAACACGCGTTGGCCAGCTACCGCCGCCGCCCCGGCGCACGCCAGCGCCTGACGCTGATCCGCAGCTTGCTGCTGCCGCACGACAACCCGCCGGCGATCGCGCTGCGCCTGGTCCTGGTGGCGGCGATGGCGACGCTGTACTTCGTGGTCATCCAGCACCGGCCGCACTACAACGCGGCGGTGATTGGCGCGTACGCGGTGCTGCTGTCGCTGAGCCGGTTCCCACAACTGGGCCGCGGCATGCTGCGCATGCGGCCGAACCTCGCCGATCTCTATCTGACGTTGGCGCCCGCCTCGCGCAGCGACTACCAGAAGACCCTGGTCGACGCGCTGCTGTTGCTGGTGCCGGTGACCGCGCTCAGCGCGCTGGCCTACACCGCGCTGGGCATCGTGCTGGTGCATGCCACCGAACCGGGCCGCATGCTGCTGACCGCGGTAATCGTCGCCGTGGCCGGCAGCCTGGTAGCGCTGGCGGTGCACCTGATCGGGCCGGAAGGCAGCCTTGGCCGCGGGCTGGTCAATATCGTGGTAGTGCTCGGCGCGATGGCTACGTACTGGGGCGGTTACGTGCTGCTCGGCGCGCTGGGCCTCGGCATCGGCGGCGCGCTGCTGGCGCTGCTGACGATCAGCTTCGGCTTCGGCGTGTGGTTTGCCGCACAGCGCGAATACCAGCGCCGCCCGCCCTGCTTCGACGCGCCGCTGGCCTGAGCCAACGTTGGATCAACCAGCGCGCAGCGCGTCGGCGAAACGCCGCGGTGCGGCCTCGAAGCCGCCGTTGGACATGAACACCACGTGGTCGCCCGGCTGCGCCTGCGCTCGCAGCGCATCGATCAGCGCGTCGACGGTCGGCACCGTATGCCCGCGTCCGGCCAGCGCGCCGGTGACCTTCTGCGCATCCCACGACAGCTCGGGCCGGTGCAGGAACACCACCGCATCGGCCGCCGCCAGCGACGGCGCCAGACCTTCGGCATGTGCGCCCAGGCGCATGGAATTGGAGCGCGGTTCCAGCGCCACCAGGATGCGCGCGTCACCGACCTTGGCGCGCAGCCCGGCCAGCGTGGTGGCGATCGCCGTGGGGTGGTGGGCGAAATCGTCGTAGACGGTGATGCCGTCGACTTCGGCCACCTGTTCCATGCGCCTAGCGGCGCTGCGGAAATCCCCGAATGCCGGCAGCAACGCCACCGGATCGGCACCCGCGGCCGCGGCCGCAGCCAGTGCGGCCAGCGCGTTCATCACGTTGTGGTTGCCCAGCAGCGGCCAATGAATCTCGCCCAGTCGCTGGCCGCGATGGCTCACCGCGAAATGCGTACCGTCCGCCGCGATAAGCTCGGCCTGCCAGTCGCCCAGGCCAATGCCAAAGGTCTCCACCGGCGTCCAGCGGCCCATGGCCAGCACCTCGGCGAGATACGCATCGTGCGCGTTGACGATCAGCCGCCCATTGCCCGGCACGGTGCGCACCAGATGATGGAACTGGCGCTGGATCGCCGCCACGTCGGGGAAGATGTCCGCGTGGTCGTACTCGAGGTTGTTGAGGATGGCGATGCGCGGGCGGTAGTGCACGAACTTCGAGCGCTTGTCGAAGAACGCCGTGTCGTACTCGTCCGCCTCGATCACGAACGGCTTGCCCTCGCCCAGCCGCGCCGACACGCCGAAGTTGCCCGGCACACCGCCGACCAGGAAGCCGGGCGCCATCCCCGCGCTTTCGAGCAGGTGTGCCAGCAGGCTGGTGGTGGTGGTCTTGCCGTGGGTGCCGGCCACGGCCAGCACCTCGCGCCCGGGCAGCAGCGTCTCGCCCAGCCACTGCGGGCCGGAGATGTAGCGCAGCTGCGCGTCGAGCATGTATTCGATGGCGGGGTTGCCCCGGGTCATCGCGTTGCCTACCACCACCAGGTCCGGCGCCGGCTGCAGATGCGCGGCCGTGTAGCCTTCCATCAGGCGGATACCGAGCGCCTCGAGCTGGGTACTCATTGGCGGGTAGACGCTGGCATCGCTGCCTTCCACGGTGTGGCCGAGCTCGCGCGCGAGCGCCGCCACGCCGCCCATGAAGGTGCCGCAGATGCCGAGGATGTGTAGACGCATGAGTTGCCCTTCGCTGATGTGTCGCCGCAGGAAGCGGACAGTATCGCCTGCCGCAAACGACAACGGCAGCGCACAGGCGCTGCCGTTGGGAAACGATCAGGCGTTTCGGAGATCAGCCGCTGGCGACCGCCGAATCGCCGGTGAGCGCGCGCTTCACGCGGGCGGTCACCTCGTCGAGGTCGCCCACGCCATCGACCACCTGCAGCTTGCCGCGGCGCGCGTAGAAATCGGCCACCGGCGCGGTCTGCTCGGCGTAGACGCCCAGGCGGCGGCGCACCGTATCGGGGTTGTCGTCGGCGCGGCCTTCGGCGGCGAAACGCAGTTCGCAGCGCTCGACGATGGCCGCGTTGGGCACTTCCAGCTTCACCACGGCGTCGAGCGGCTGGCCGATCTTGGCCAGTAGTTCGTCCAGCGCGGAGGCCTGGGCGAGGTTGCGCGGGTAGCCGTCGAGGATGAAGCCGTTGCGCGCGTCGTCCTGCGCGAGGCGCTCTTCGAGCATGCCCAAGAGGATGTCGTCGGACACCAGATGCCCGGCGTCCATCACCGCCTTGGCCTTCATGCCCAGCGGCGTGCCGGCGGCCACGGCGGCGCGCAGCATGTCGCCGGTGGAGATATGGGGAACCGCAAACTCGGTCTTGAGCCGAGTGGCCTGGGTGCCCTTGCCCGAACCGGGCGCGCCGAGTAGCACGAGTCGCATAATGCTCCACACCATCCGCGTCGAGCCGCACCCTGCGGCGCTACGCTGGATTCATCAAAATGACGATCAAAGTAGCGTCTGCATGGGGGGCCGTCAAACGAAATGGCCCGCATGCATGCGCCAAGTCACTGTCTCCCCTGCCAAAGTCGGATTGACGCGGCGCCCCCACGTTCCAGGAGAAACGCATGACCCGAGCATCCCGCACGATCGAAGGCCGCCTGCTGTATGCGCAGTCCGGTGGCGTCACCTCGGTGATCAACGCCACCGCCGCCGGCGTGATCGAGGCCGCCCGTGCCCGCGGGGTGAGCGTGTACGCGGCGCGCAACGGCATTCTCGGCGCCCTGCGTGAAGATCTGATCGACACCGCCAAGGAAACCCGCGCAGCCATCACCGCCCTGCGCCATACCCCCGGCGGCGCCTTCGGCAGTTGCCGCTACAAGCTGAAATCGCTGGAGGCGAACCGCGCCGAATACGAGCGATTGATCGACGTGTTCCGCGCCCACGACATCCGCTGGTTCCTCTACAACGGCGGCAACGATTCAGCCGACACCGCGCTGAAGGTGTCCCAACTGGGCAAGGCGATGGGCTACGACATCCGCTGCATCGGCGTGCCCAAGACGGTGGACAACGACTTGGCCGTCACCGACTGCTGCCCCGGCTTCGGTTCGGTGGCCAAGTACACGGCGATCTCCACGCTGGAGGCGAGCCTGGACGTGGCGTCGATGGCCGAGACCTCGACCAAGGTGTTCATTCTCGAAGTGATGGGCCGCCACGCCGGCTGGATCGCCGCCGCCGCCGGCCTGGCCGGCAAGACACCGGATGAGGCGCCGCACATCATCCTGTTCCCCGAGAACGTGTTTGACGAGGCCGCCTTCCGGGCGAAGGTGAAAGCGACGGTGGAGCGCGTGGGCTGGTGCACCGTGGTGGCGTCTGAGGGTGTGCGCAACGCGCAGGGCCAGTTCCTCGCCGAGGCCGGCACGCGCGATGCCTTCGGCCACACCCAGCTCGGTGGCGTGGCGCCGATGCTGGCGCAGCTGGTGAAGGACAAGCTGGGCTACAAGTACCACTGGGCGCTGCCCGATTACCTGCAGCGCTCGGCCCGTCACGCCGCCTCGAAAGTGGACGCCGAACAGGCCTATGCCGTGGGCAAGGCGGCCGTCGACTACGCGCTGGCCGGCATGAATGCGGTGATGCCGGTGATCGTGCGCACGTCGGACGCGCCGTACCGCTGGAAGGTCGAGCCCGCACCGTTGGCAAAGATCGCCAACAAGGAAAAGAAGATGCCAAAGGGCTTCATCCGGCGCGACGGCTTCGGCATCACCGAGGCAGCGCGGCGCTACCTCTCGCCGCTGATCGCTGGCGAGGCGCCCCTGCCCTGGCGGCGTGACGGGCTTCCGGCTTACGGCCAGTTGAAGCTCTCCGCCGTGGCCAAGCGGCTGCCGGCGCGGTCAGAATGAACGAAGCGCTCAGCTTCATGAGTGACCTCTGAAAGGAAATTGCCGCGACAGGCTTTCGATTCAGGGAAGCCATCCTAGGCTGCGCTCGCAACACGCAAAGGGCCGCTCGGCCGATCGTCCAAAAGGAGGACGCCATGAAACTGATCACCACTGCGCTGATTACCGCCGCCCTGCTGACCGGCAGCGGCGTCGCCATGGCCCAGCACCACGATCGCGGCGACCATGACCGGCACGGCTGGCACGACGACCATGGGCGAGGGCACGACCGCGACCGTGACCGCCACGAGTACGGCCGCTACGACCATGACCACGACCGCTGGCGCGGCCACGAGGGCCATTGGGTGCCGCCGGGTCACCGCTGGGAGCGCGGCCATCGCTACTACGGGCCGGTGTACGTGGTGCGCGACTACCGCACCTATCGCCTGCGCCCGCCGCCGCGCGGCTATCACTGGGTGCGCGGTGATGACGGCCAGTACCTGCTGGTGGCCATCGCCACCGGCATCATCCTGGACATCGCCCTGCACTGATCACGGGCAACCACGATCCGAAAGCGAGGCGGCGCCGCAAGGCGCCGCCTTTTTTGTCCCCGGCATCGGCGCACCAGGCAGCGCGCTGCGACGCACAACGGTTCGCGCTGCAGCCTCTGCCTATACTCGGCGGGACCGCCCGTTCAGGACGGCCATCTCGGGCGCGTTCCCGAACCGCCCGGCACCACGGTGACAACTCATGGGGAGGTTCCGATGCTGCAGCAGTATGGCGTGTGGATCGTATTGGCGTGTGCGGTGATAGCGATCCTGTATGGCGGTTTTTCGGCGCGCTGGATCCTGGCGCGATCGGCAGGCAATGAGCGGATGCAAGAGATTGCCTCGGCGATCCAGGAAGGCGCGCGCGCCTATCTCAACCGCCAATACACCACGATCGGCGTGGTGGGCGTCGTGCTGTTCGTGATCGTGGGCTTTGCGCTGGACTGGGGCACCGCCATTGGTTTCGCGCTCGGCGCTGTGCTCTCCGGCGCCACGGGCTATATCGGCATGAACGTGTCGGTGCAGGCCAACGTGCGCACTGCCGAAGCCGCACGCAGCGGGCTGGCCGCGGCGATGAACGTGGCGTTCCGCGGCGGCGCGATCACCGGCATGCTGGTGGTGGGGCTGGGCCTGATCGGCGTGGCCGGCTACTACCTGGCCTTGCAGCACTTCGGTTACACCGGCGAGCGCGCCCTGCATGCGCTGGTCGGCCTGGCGTTCGGCTCGTCGCTGATCTCAATCTTCGCCCGCCTGGGTGGCGGCATCTTCACCAAGGGCGCTGACGTGGGCGCCGATCTGGTCGGTAAGGTGGAAGCCGGCATTCCCGAGGACGACCCGCGCAATCCGGCGGTGATCGCCGACAACGTGGGCGACAACGTGGGCGACTGCGCCGGCATGGCGGCCGATCTGTTCGAGACCTATGCGGTCACGCTGATCGCCACGATGCTGTTGGGCGGGCTGATGACCGCCGAAGTCGGCGTCAACGCGGTGCTCTACCCGCTGGTGCTCGGCGGCGTGTCGATCGTCGCCTCGATCATCGGCACCTTCTTCGTGAAGGTGAAGCCCGGCGGCTCGATCATGGGGGCGCTGTACAAGGGCGTGATCGTGTCGGCCGTGCTGGCAGCCATCGCGTTCTACCCCATCACCACCCAACTGATGGGCGACACCGCCCACGGCGCCATGAATTTGTACGGTTGTGCGCTGATCGGCCTGGTACTCACCGGCGCCATCGTATGGATCACCGAGTACTACACCGGCACACAGTACAAGCCGGTGCAGCATGTGGCGCAGGCCTCCACCACCGGCCACGGCACCAACATCATTGCCGGCCTGGGCGTGTCGATGAAGTCCACCGCCATGCCGGTGGTCGCGGTGTGCTTCGCGATCTGGGGCGCCTTCGCGCTGGGCGGGCTGTACGGCATCGCCATCGCCGCGACTGCGATGCTGTCGATGGCCGGCATGATCGTGGCGCTGGACGCGTACGGCCCGATCACCGACAACGCCGGCGGCATCGCCGAGATGGCCGATCTTCCGCCGGAAGTGCGCGGCGTCACCGACCCGCTGGATGCCGTGGGCAACACCACCAAGGCGGTGACCAAGGGCTACGCGATCGGCTCGGCCGCGCTGGCGGCGCTGGTGCTGTTCGCCGACTACACGCACAACCTCAATGTCGCCGGCGAGGCGAAGGCCGCGGCAGCAGGCACCACTTACACGGCAATGCAATTCGACCTGTCCGACCACATGGTGATCATCGGCCTGCTGATCGGCGGCCTGATTCCCTACCTGTTCGGCGCGATGGCCATGGAGGCGGTCGGTCGTGCCGCCGGCGCAGTGGTGGAGGAAGTGCGGCGCCAGTTCCGTGAGATCGCCGGCATCATGCAGGGCACGGCCAAACCCGACTATTCCCGCGCCGTCGACATGCTGACCAAGTCGGCGATCAAGGAGATGATCGTGCCCTCGCTGCTGCCGGTCGCCGTACCGGTGGTGGTCGGCCTGCTGCTTGGACCCAAGGCACTCGGCGGCGTGCTGATCGGCACCATCGTCACCGGCCTGTTCGTCGCCATCTCGATGACCACCGGCGGCGGCGCCTGGGACAATGCCAAGAAGTACATCGAAGACGGCCACCACGGCGGCAAGGGCTCGGAGGCACACAAGGCCGCCGTCACCGGCGACACCGTGGGCGATCCCTACAAGGACACCGCCGGCCCCGCGGTAAACCCGCTGATCAAGATCATCAACATCGTGGCGTTGCTGCTGATTCCGCTGCTCTGATCCGTAGCGGTTGCAAAAAAGAAAAGCCCCGCCGAAGCGGGGCTTTTTTTCATGCGATGGGGCAGGAAAAAAACACATTGATACGCACCCTGCGGTGCGGCCGGGCGGAGCATACTGCCTCGCTCCGCCCGCCGACATCGAGTATCACTGGAAGTGAATGCTCGCCTGGAACCAGAGTGCGCGCTGGAGCGGGTTGTAGTTGAAGATGTTGTAGTACGGGTAGGCCGAGTAGGTCTTGTCGAACGGCGGACGCTTATTGGTTACATTGTTGGAGATCAGCGACAGATCGATCGAGTCGCTGAGCTTGTAGCTCACGCTGGCGTTGTACGTCGTCCATGCACCGATCTTGCCGGTTCCCGCGTAGTTGAACGTCTTGCCACGACGGGTGCCGAGGACAGAGAACGACCAGTCACCGATATCCCAGTCAACATTGGCGGTCGAAACATCGCGATAGCCATTGTAGTAGTTCCGCAGACCGAGCAGATCCTGCACCGGATCACCCGCGATCTGACGATACGTGTGCTTCAGCAACACGTTGTAGTCGGCGCCCAGACCAAGCGTGCCCCAGCGTCCCATGTCGTGGCGCCAATTGGCGCTGGCAATCACGCCGTTGACCACTTCGTCGGAGATATTGATCGGCAAGGTGTCGACCGCCGACAAACCGTTGGGATTCTGCGGATTGTTCGCCGGCAGGCGATGCACTAATGCCAGTTCGCTCTGACACAGGCCAGAGTTGATGTCATACGGATCCCCCGCCGTATTGGAACCAATCCGGCAGTTCGCCTCGTCCTGCAGGATGCGGTCGATGCTGAGGCTGTTGACCTCGTTGGCGATGCTGATGTGGTAGTAGTCGGCCTTCATCGTGAACGTGGAGCTTGGCGACCAAACAACGCCGTAACCCCACGATTTGGCCGTGATGCTCTTCAGCTTGATATTGCCTGCCTGGCGACCGGAGATGTTCACCGCATTCTGCGTGCAATCCGAGATCGGGACGTTCGGCTCCTGCGTACGGCAGTAGTAGTAGTCAGTCCCTTGGGTGTAGTAGCCGCTGGGGCCGGCGAACAGATAGCCCATGTCCGGTGAGCGGAACGCCGTGGCGTAGTTGCCGCGGATCAGCAAGCTGTCGAACGGACGGAATTCCAAGCCAAGCTTGTACGTGGCCTTGGAGTCGGTCTGCCCGCCGTAGCGGAAGTCGTCGTAGCGACCGGACACGTTCGCCGACAGCATGCTGAAGATCGGCACGCGGAACTCGAGCGCCGCCGCGTAGTTGCGACGAGTGCCTTCGCCCTGAGTACCGGTGAGACCCCAGAAGTCACCTGCGATAACGCGCGGATCAGTGGGGTTCTGCCAGTACTGCTCGCCCGCCTGCATCAGCCCGGCAACACCGACGTCGCCGGCCGGCAAGGAGAACAGGCTGGTATTGGTCAACTGCAGGTTCACGTTCTGCGTGTACGTCTTGGAGGTCGTCTGATCCACCGCGCTGAAGCCGCGATAGTCCGCCTCGGTGAGTGGCGTATACATCCGCGCAGTATCCGGCGCGTAGATCGGATACCCGTAGTAGTCGCCCTGCTGCTGGCCGAGGAAGAACTCCTCGACCTTCGTCTTGAGCGGCCAGAGCATGCTGTCCTTGACCTTCTGCTCGGAACGGAAGTAGTAGGCGTTCCAGTCCCAGTTCGAGCCGCCGAAGGTTCCCTGCGCACCGGCCGTCACCGTATAGCTGTCGGAGGTCTGGTTGTCGTTGTTGGTCGACGCGCCAATCTCTTCGGGCGTGAAGAAACGCTGCCACAGCTCGAATCGGCCGGTGTTGGCATTGACGAAATAGCCACCGGTGTCGATCGACGAGTACCAGAAGCGTGAACCGCTGTTGAGCTTGATCTTGTTGTGGTTGTAGAGCACGTCACCGTAAAGCGTCACATTTTCCGAGGCGTGGTACTTCGCATTGAGATAGACGCTGGCCGCCTTGCTTCCGTTGACGAACGTCTGATAGCCGTTCGAATAGTCACTTCCGCAGTAGTAACCGCTGCCAGGACGGTTCACATAGCGCAGGGTGCCGCCATAACCCGCCGACAGGTTGCCACAGGCAGCGGCACCCGGATCGACGTACTTGCCGGTGTTGCCATCGACGATGAGTACCGCGCGCGGCGGGATGACCGGACCGCCGTTTAGCGCGGGGTTGTCGGCCGAAGAATCGGTGAAACTGCGGTCGTAACCCCAGATCGGCGCCGTGTGCTCCAGTTGCAGGGCACCGGTGACATCGAGCTTGCCCCAGGTGTGACCAGCCGTGATGCTGACTCGCTGATTTTCACCGCCGCCCTCGCTGTATCCCCCCATGCGGGCAGTCACGTTGATACCGTCGACATGGTCCTTCAGCACAATGTTGACGACACCGGCGATGGCGCTTGAACCGTAAATGGCCGACTGATTGCCGGGCAGAATGTCGATGTGATCGACCATCGAGACCGGGATCGACGAGAGATCCGTGAAGTTGCTGCTGCCGTTATAGAGCAGCGGATAGTCAGCCAGAGGGTGACCGTTAAGCAGAATCAACGTGAAGCCGGGATCCAAGCCGAGCAGGCTGACTGTGGTCGCGCCTTGGGTGAAGCCACCGGCATACTGGCTGTCCTGCACCTGGCCCGTGGCCAGCGGCTGCGAACGCAGCACATCGTAGACGTTTGCATAGCCGCGCGTCTGGATCTGCTCCGCAGTGATTTGAACTGTCGGTGCGGACGTCTCGATCTCGGCCTGCGGAATCAGCGAACCGGTGACGGTGATCGTCTCCAGTTTCTTGGCCTTCTGACCGGACTGGCCCTGCGAGGAGTCTGAGGAAGCCTGATCGGTCGAGTCCTGACCGGATGCAGATTGTGCATGAAGTGACGCGGTCGGCGCTCCGTACGCCAAAGCGGCGCCCAAAGCCACATAAAGCAACTTGCGATTCATCGAGTTCTCCCCTGGAAATGTTTTTTGTCACGCGGCCCCACGGCCGCGTTGGCGCCATCTCGGCGTAGTAGACCCATAGGTTCCACCATGAGCTCATCCCTGAAATTCGCGTATTCCTACACGCGGTCCTAACCCCAACGCTGAAGATCACGCCGATTTAACGTGAATGTCAACCTATCGTGTCTTCTCCGATTGACGACTTTGGTCGGGTAGGGTCTTACGGCGGACTAACGTTAGGGCTGGACGTCTCGGGTCCGGGGACAGATTGCCGCATGCCCCCCTGCCACAGGTCATGGGCCCCGAGTTGGCAATACCAGCCCAGACTGGACGACACGCCCTCGAGGCGCTCATCACAAGGGAGAGGCAGCATGTCGAGCAAGACCTTCGGCTGGCTGGCGCTTGCGCTCGGCGTCACACTGGCGGGCATGACACACGCGCAGACACCCGGATCGGCCCCGGGAGATACCTCGCCTAAAGACGACTTCCTCTGGCTGGAAGACATCCACGGCGGCAGATCAATGGATTGGGTGAAGCAGCAGAACGCCCTCACTGCTGCCCGGTTTGCCACCGGCGAGTCCTTCACGCAGGATCGGGAGCGGATCCTGGAAGTGCTCGACTCCGACGAGCACATCCCCTACGTGAATCGCATGGGGAAGTACCTGTACAACTTCTGGCGCGACAAGATGCATCCGCGCGGCATATGGCGGCGCACCACACTGGAGGAGTACCGCAAAGCCTCGCCGGCATGGGAGGTGCTGCTGGACGTGGACGCGCTGAATCAGGCCGAGGGCAAGCGCTGGGTGTTCAAGGGCGCGCAATGCCTCAAGCCCGCGTACGAGCGTTGCCTGCTCTCGCTTTCGCCCGATGGTGGCGACGCCGTGACGGTGCGCGAGTTCGACCTGGTGCACAAGCGCTTCGTCGAGGGTGGCTTCGAATTGCCTGTCGCCAAGACCGAGGTGGACTGGATCGACCGGGACACGATCTACGTGGGCACCGACTTCGGCCCCGGCTCGATGACCGACTCGAGCTATCCGCGCATCGCCAAGGCGTGGAAGCGCGGTACGCCACTGGCCTCCGCCACGCTGGTGCACGAGGGCAAGCGGACCGACCTGGCGGTGAGCGCCTATCACGACAACACGCCGGGCTTCGAGCGCGACTTCGTCTCGGTGGCGAAGGATTTTTTCCACAGCGAGCTGTACCAGCGCCGCGACGGCAAGCTGCTGAAGATCGACGTGCCCGACGATGCCACCGCGGTAGCGCACCGCGAGTGGCTGCTGGTGGAAACCCGGTCCCCCTGGACCACCGGCGGCAACACCTATCCGTCCGGCGCGCTGCTGGCCATCGGTTTCGACGACTTCATGGCGGGCAAGCGCGATTTCACCGTGCTGTTCCGACCCGACGCACATACCTCACTGGCGTCGTACAGCTGGACGCGCCACCACCTGATTCTCGACGTGCTGCACGACGTGAGCAGCCGGCTCGAAGTACTGACGCCCCGCCCGGGCTCATGGCAGCGCGAACCGATGGCTGGGGCGCCCAAGCTGAGCACGGTCAGCGTGGTGGATACCGACCCGGACACCAGCGACGAATACTGGCTCGGGGTCACCGGCTTCCTCACCCCGTCCTCGCTGCAGTACGGCATGCTGGGTTCGGCCCCCGCGCAGACGGTCAAGCGCGAGCCGGCCTTCTTCGACGCTTCGAATTTCACTGTTAGCCAGCACTTCGTCACCTCGAAGGACGGCACGCGCGTGCCGTATTTCCAGATTGCGCCCAAGACGCTGAACCTCGATGGCTCCAATCGGACTCTGCTCTACGGTTACGGCGGCTTCGAGGTCTCGCTGCAGCCGACATACAGCGGCAGCATCGGCCGTGCGTGGCTGGAGCGCGGCGGGGTCTACGTGATCGCCAACATCCGCGGCGGCGGGGAATACGGCCCGGCGTGGCACCAGGCGGCGCTGAAAGCCAAGCGTCTGCGCGCCTACGAGGACTTCGCCGCCGTGGCGCAGGATCTGATCCATCGCGGAGTGACTTCTCCGAAGCATCTGGGCGCGGAAGGCGGCAGCAACGGCGGCCTGCTGATGGGCAATATGCTCACGTTGTACCCGCAGTTGTTCGGAGCGATCGCCTGCGAGGTGCCGCTGCTGGACATGAAGCGCTACAGCCACCTGTCTGCCGGCGCATCGTGGATGGCCGAGTACGGCAATCCCGACACCGCCGACTGGGACTTCATCCGCACGTTCTCGCCGTACCAGAACGTGCGCAAGGACGGCCACTACCCGCCGGTGCTGTTCTACACCACCACCAGCGACGACCGCGTCGGCCCCGTGCAGGCGCGCAAGATGGCCGCGAAGATGGAAGCCATGGGCTACAAGAACGTGTGGTTCTACGAGAACACCGAAGGCGGCCACGGCGCCGGCGCCGACAATTCGCAGTCGGCGACCATGCACGCGCTGGCCTACGATTTCCTGTGGAACAAATTGATGTGATCATCCCTGATCACGGCCTTGCCCGAACATGCATTCAACCGATATCCC